>DATGHL010000049.1 GCA_035308025.1 Candidatus Binataceae bacterium | reverse complement strand
GATCAGGTGGCGTATCGCGATCTCGGGTCGCTCTACTTCGCCCGCATGGATAAGGAGCGGACCGCGCAACGTCTCGCGCGTCGCATCAAAGAACTCGGCTACGAGGTCGAAATTCGCAAAGCCGCCTGAGTTTCTTGGTAGAATGGCCGTTCAATACGATCGAATTAACCGATTGCAGCCTAGCTTTCGGGTAATTGCTCGAAAAGCCTGTGCAAGAACGGTTCGTAGCTACCGGAGCGTCCGACCGAGTGCCGGTACACCGGCTCACGGACCTGGACCACGCTGGCAGTACGAACCGGTCGCATACTCTCATGGAATTTGAGGCATGCATCTTCCCAGTCGAGGCCGAGCCAGTCGAGCATCCGGCGCACCGTGACTCCCGGATTCTCAACCATCCTCTCATATTGCACTTCCAGCGTCCGGTTGGGCAGGACTTGCCGCCAATGTTCAGTAATGCGGAGGTAGTCCTTGATGCGCTCGGCGATATGGTCTGCCTGCGACGCCCATCTTATCGAGCGAAAATTCGTCAACCAGCACGAGAGTGCGATGTCGCGCAAATTGCGGCGGCAATGAATGATTCGGGCTTGAGGAAACATCACATGCAAGACGCCGACGAGAAGATAGTTGTCGGGCATCTTGTCGGTGATGCGAGTTTCCCCGCAACCGGATCGAGGCAGGTGGTTGAGGTAACGCGAGGCCGCTTCCCGGACGTTGCTCTCCTCAAGCTGAGGGATGCAGTCAAGGGGCGCGCCGCGATTGCCGCAGATCTGGGGCAGCGCGTCGAAACATTCACGCAGCAGCTTCAACTCGCCCGCCGCATGAACCTGCGAATGGCTCGCGAGGATCTGTTCGACGAGCGAAGTGCCCGACCGCGGCATACCGACGATGAACACTGGAAGTTGAGTATCGACCCCCATTCTCTCCGAGCGTGCAAAGAACTCCGGGGTGAAGATCGCACGTAACTGCGTTATGAAAGCGCGATGCTCCCCGGGATCGTACAGTTGACCCTGGCGCGTTCGCCGCTCCACGACGAGCGCATTACCCTTCGCTGAGTTTTCCGCCGCCTCGGCGAATTCCCCCCGCGCATCAAGCGCGTGCGCCAGTCCGAAATGCAAACCTGGCAACCGACTCTTTCGCACCGCGGTACTTGCAAGGCGGCGCAGACACTCAAGATCCGCCTCCGGCAGACGCCGGCCCATCAGCGACGCCAGCAGACCATAGGAGTCGCTGTCAGCCCGATCGCAGCGAATTGCGTCGCGCAACGCCCGCTCTGCTTCCGCCAACCGCCCGAGTTCCGTGTCTAGCTGGGCGAGCCCGGCATAGGCGGGTGCGAAATCCGGTCTGACAGCGAGCGCTTTGCGGCAGAGCGCATACGCCTGATCGTAATTACCCTCATCGCGAAGGATCGAGCTCAGCCCGACATTAGCTTCAGGCCATGCGGGGTCGCGCCTGAGCGCCTCCTCGTAGGCGGTGCGCGCCTCGACCATGCGTTCCTGCTCAGCCAGGCAACTGGCGAGATTCGCATAGGTCCGCGCCAATGCGGGATCCGCCTGCAGCGCTCTGTCGTACCAGGCAAGCGCTTCGTCGATACCGCCCTCCTCCTGGAAGGCTTGCGCGATGTTGCCGAGGATCATCGGATTGCGCGGGTCGAGGCGCAGCGCCTCGGCATAACGGCGCTGCGCCTCATCGAGCTTGCCGGCCTCCCTCAAAGCATTTCCGAGGTTGTTTTGCACCTCCGCTAGATGGGGCATCAGCTCCGCCGCGCGTGAACAGTGACCCAGCGCAGTAGTAATCTCGTGACGGTCGAGCAGGAGCTGGCCCAGATTGGAGTGAGCCTCGCCATATGAGGGGTCCGCCTGGACCGCCCGCCGGAATGCTGCGACGGCGCCAGCGTGATCGCCGAGCAGACGCAGCACGTTGCCAAGATTGTTGTGCGCCGTAGCAAACTCGGGATTGAGGCGCACGGCCTCCTCAAGGACCTCGCGCGCCTCGCCGGCCGCGCCCTGCTCCAGCAGTGCGACGCCCAGGTTGTTCATCGCGCCGACGTGCTGCGGATCGAGCGAAAGCCCGGCGCGGCAAGCCTGGATGGCGCGGGCCGAGTCCCCGAGGCGCCGATGGGCCTCGCCCAGATGCGCATGGAAGTCCGGGTTCCGCGCGAGTGCGATTGCCCGCATGATCCGCTCGACTGCGAGCTGCGGGTTCCCGGTTTGCATGGCCAGGACCCCCGCGAGATGGAGAGCGTCAGCATTATCTGGTTGGCGCTGAAGCACTGCGCCATAGAGCCGGTCTGCTTCAGACAAGCGCCCGCCCTGATGATGCGCCAGCGCCTCGGCCAGGGTATTCGGGATGGAGAATTTCTCTGGCAACGCCACTCCTCGAGCTCCAGCTAAGTCTTATCGAAGCGATAGAGAAGTTAGCGACAGTGACGATAAGAAAGACGTGGAGCGTGAATATTCTGCTTAGAGAGATTTGCACAAATTGCAGCGCGCAGCTATCGTTCAGCCATCACCGCCTCTGGGGAAGACCATGCGTAAGTATCAGCAAGTTGCGCGACAGCTTACGGCAGTTGAACGGACGGCGTCGAGCGACCCGCGTTTGCGCCGGCTGCTCGCCGCGGCCCCGATGGTGGTGCTGTTTGCGCTCCTGAACGTGCGTCCGGTCCGCGCTGCCTGCACCTTAAGTCCGAGCCCCGATCCGACCGTCGATGGCTCTTCCGCCAGTCTCCGCGCGGCCATCGAGACGGCGAATGCGAGCACAGAGGATTGTGTGATCAACCTCGCGACCGGGACCTACACGCTGACCATCAAGAACACTGACGGGCAGGATGACACTGCGGCGGAGGGCGATCTCGATATAACCGCCCCCGGCCAAACGGTGACCCTGCAGGGTGCGGGCCGTCGGCTCAGTATCGTCAATGCCAACGGCATCGACCGAGCTTTTCAAGTGCTCGGCGGCGCTAATGCAGTCTTCCGCGACCTGACGATCGAGGGCGGTGTTGCGCAAGACGACGGGACTGCGGGCGCGCTGGCCGGCAGCACCGAAGCGGAGGGCGGCGGAATCCTGGTGCAGGACGGCGGCCATGTTCTTTTGTCGCGGGTCTGGCTCACCAACAATCAGGCCATCGGCGGACTCGGAACTCAGACTGGTAGCTTCCTTGACGGGATCATCGGAGGAGCCGCGGCCGGTGGGGGACTTTTCCTTTCCGCCGGCACGATTCAGTTAACGAACTCCAAAGTGTTCGGGAATACAGCGACCGGCGGTGCTGGCGCTCGCGGCTTCTTCGGCGGGAGTACTGTCTGCCTTGTATGCGGCACCTTTTATGGTGGCGCCGGAGGCAGTGGTGAGGGCGGCGGGCTCTACGTCCTTTCCGGGAATGTGGCAGTGTCAACCTCTACGCTTTCCGGCAACAATGCCACCGGGGGCGCCGGCGGCTTAAGCGAAGCGCCCGGTACTTCGAATTACCAGCTTACAGGTCCTCCGGGAAACGGTGGAGCTGCGGAGGGCGCGGGCTTGTTCCTTGCTTCAGGCACGGTAACCGTTGGGCAAACGACGCTATCTGGCAACGTGGCAACAGGAGGTATAGCCGGCTATATTCCGTATGCGAACTATACTGGGGCGAGCGGCTCCGCGCTGGGCGCTGCGGGATCTATCGCCAGCGGCAATTTAAGGCTCACGAACAGCACGCTCTTCGGCAATACGGCGGAGAACGGCACGTTTGGCTATGGCGGTACCGTCGCCGGCGGTGGTCTCTACGCGGGCGGCGGGTCCCTTGAGCTCAAGGGTGTGACGGTCGCATCCAATCAGGCGTTGGCGACTTCAGGACGCTTGTCGCCGATTCCAAGTTCGGGCGGCGGGATCGCCAACGCCGGCGCGACCAACCTGCTCATCAACACCACGCTGATCGCCAACAACACCCAGAATTCCGGCAATCCTGACAATGGCGCGGACGTTTCCGGCGCGATCACTGCATCATTTTCGCTGATCGGTCAGAGCGCCGGCGCGACCATCACGGACGACGGCCACAACCTGCTCGACGTTAACCCGGTGCTGGATCCTCTGGGTCTCAGATCGAACGGCGGACCGACCCAGACCGTCGCATTGGAGAGCGGCAGCCCGGCGATCGATGCAGGCGACAACCCCATCTGCGCGGCAGCGCCGCCAAGGGGCCTGGGCGGCATCGACCAGCGCAGTTTCGCGCGCTCCGATTCCGCCGGCGACCACTGCGACATCGGCGCGTTCGAGGTCCAGGCACCCTAGCTATCACCATCGCGGCCCGACGCGATGAACCGAGCGTCTTCGACGGCGGCCGGCGGTGCCTGAAAAACCCTCGCCCGCGCCCAGCGCGCGACATCCACCAGCCCGATCATTACCGGAACCTCGATTAGCGGCCCGATTACCGCCGCGAACGCCGCGCCGCTATCGATCCCGAAGGTCGCGACCGCCACCGCGATCGCCAGTTCAAAATTGTTGGAGGCCGCCGTGAACGATAGCGTCGCGCACTGCGGATAAGTCGCCCCGACCCGCCTGCTCAGCGCAAACGAGACCGCGAACATAATCGTAAAATAGAGCAGCAGCGGCACCGCGATGCGCACCACGTCGAGCGGCATCCGCACGATCGCCGCGCCCTTAATCGAGAACATTACGACGATCGTGAACAGCAGAAACGTCAGCGTCAGCGGACTGATCTTCGGAATGAACCGTTGCCGATACCAACTCTTGCCCTTAGTCCTGGTCAGAATCATCCACGTGCCGAGGCCCGCGACAAATGGCACGCCGAGGTAGATGCCGACGCTCTCGGCGATCTGCCCGATCGTGACGTGGACAATCGCGCCGCCGAGGCCGAGCCAGTGCGGCAACACGGTGATGAACACGAAGGCGTAGAGCGAAAAAAACAGCACCTGAAAGATCGAATTGAAGGCCACCAGCCCGGCACAGTAATCCGAATCGCCCTCCGCCAGATCGTTCCACACGATGACCATCGCGATACAGCGCGCCAGCCCGATCATGATCAGGCCGACCATGTACTCCGGGCGGTCGCGCAGAAAAATCACGGCGAGCGCGAACATCAGAATCGGACCGATGATCCAGTTCTGCACCAGCGACAAGACTAAAATTTTCACATCGCGGAAAACGTCGCCCAACTCGTCGTAGTTCACCTTCGCCAGCGGCGGATACATCATCAAGATGAGGCCGAGCGCAATCGGCAGCGAGGTCGTGCCGACGCTCATGCGATCAAACGCCGCCTTCATCCCGGGGAAAACGGCGCCGAGCCCGATCCCGGCCGCCATCGCGAGAAAAATCCACAGCGTGAGATAGCGATCGAGGAACGAAAGCCGGCGCAATATCGACGCCGGCGCCACTGCGATACTTGCACTCATTTCCCCGGATCTCCTCCGCACCAAGCCCGTTGTTGCGTCTGCGATCCGGAGCAACAGGCGCTGCTCGCCGAGGGCGCGGGCGCGCAGCACGCCTCCTCCACCGGCCCTTTCGGTGTTGCCGGACGCGATACAACATCGGCGCCGTAAACCGTGCTCTCACCGAAGGTATAAAACGTCTCCCACGAAATCCCGCTCGGATCGGCGACCCAGCCCTTGTTGCCGCGCGCATAGCAGCACGATGCATTCTCCTGCTTCCTCACTGACTGCCCGGCGGCTTCCAGGCGCCCCGCGATTATCGTCAGCTCCTCATCCGAATCGACCTGCAGCCCCAGATGGTCGAGCCCGGTGACTGACGCTCCCGCGGTGATCGCAAAGTTCACCCGCGGATCATCGAGCATCCACTTCGGCTTTCAGCACGACCGGTTCAGTCCCGAACAGTGTCGAGTAAAAGCGCACCGAGGACTCCAGGTCCTCAACCATGACGTGAGCGTGAAAGCGTTTCATCCCGATACCCTCCGAGTTTTTCTGGTTGCAATCGTTGATTGTGGCGCGCACTCCGATTCGCAGCCGGACAAGCTGGCCGGAGCGCAGAGCTCAGGCCGCCCGCCGCAGCAATTTTCGGTCAGGTAACCAAGCAATGCGGTCATCAGCTTGAAGTTGGCGCTGTAGATGATCGACCGGCTGGCGCGCCGCGAGCTCACCAGCCCGGCGAACTTGAGCTGATTCAGGTGAAACGATAGCGTCGGCGACGGCTGCCCCAGCCGCGTCCCGATCTCGCCCGCCGGCAGGCCCTCGGGCCCCTTCTGCACCAGCAGGCGAAAAATATCCAGCCGGGTCTCCTGCGCCAGCGCGCCCAGCGCGCCGATCACCGCTGATTTCTTCATAGTTCTATATTTATAGAGATTTATGTATACAGAGTCAACCCACCGGACGCCGCGATTTGAAGCGCGAAGCACGGCATGGCGCGACCATCCTGCTCGTGTCGCCGCGCTCCACGCGCAAACCCGTGCGCAACTGGATTTCATCGATTTAAGCTCTGTGGCGATTCCCTGGCGCCGACTCCGCTTCACCCCCTCCGCGTGCTAGCCTGCTCAACGATGGCCGGGCAACTGGAATTCGCGCTGCGCGAGACGCCCCGACGGGTCGCGCTCAACGTCACGCAACTCGTCCGCGCGGTGCGCGAGACCCTCGAAGTAAACCTCGGCGAATATTGGGTCGTCGGTGAGGTCTCGAACGCCCGCCTCGCACCCTCGAACCATCTCTATTTCACGCTCAAGGACTCGCGCAGCGCCATCAGCGTCGTGATGTTCAGTACGGCCGCGCGCCGCCTCCGCTTCAGCCTCGAGAACGGGATGCAAGTCCTCGTGCGAGGACGGGTCAATCTGTATGAGGCGCGCGGGACGCTTCAGCTTTACGCCGAGGAGCTCGAACCGCGCGGACTCGGCGCGCTCCAGGCCGCCTTCGAGCAGCTCAAGCAGCGGCTCAGCGGCGAAGGGCTGTTCGATCCCGAGCGCAAGCGTCCGTTGCCGCTCTTGCCGCGCAGCATCGGCATCGTCACGGCGCTCGGCGGGGCGGCGCTATACGACATGCTCCGCGTGCTTTTTGATCGTTTTCCGAATCTGCATGTCATCGTGCGCCCAGCGCTGATCCAGGGTCCCAAAGCTGCCGCGGAAATCGCCGCGGCGCTCGACGATCTCAGCCGCGACGCGCGCGCCGAAGTCATTATCGTCGGCCGCGGCGGCGGTTCCCTCGAAGATCTCTGGCCCTTCAATGAGGAAGTCGTCGCGCGCGCGATTCGTCGCTCCGCGGTTCCGGTGATCTCTGCGGTCGGCCACGAAATCGATTACACGATTGCCGACTTTGCCGCCGACCTGCGCGCGCCAACCCCGACCGCCGCCGCGCAATTGGTCGTGCCGGTGAAAGACGACCTGCGCCGCCGCCTCGACGAACTGGGCGCGGCGATGGCGGGCTCGATGCGACTGGCGCTCGCGGCTCATCGCCGCCATTTCGGCCAACTCGAAGCGCGCCTGCGCGATCCTCAAGGCCTCATCCGCCAGATTCGGCAGCGTGTCGACGAGGCCGCGGCGGATCTCAGCCGCGCGATCGCGATTCGGCTCGCCGCCAGCCGCAGTCGCTTGCACGAGATGCGCGCGCGGCTCCGCAGTCCCGCCGCCCTCGCCCGCGAGCAGCGGCTCCGCCTGGCGATGGATTCGGCGCGGCTCACGGCTGTGATGCGGGTGCGTCTGGAGGTCGCCCGCGCGCGGCTCGCCGCGGAGGCGCGTCGGCTCGACGCGATCTCGCCACTGCGCGTGCTCGAACGCGGCTACGCCGTGGTCACCGATCCGCGCGACGGCCGCGTCGTCACCGACGCCGGCCCGGTTGCGCTCGGCGACGAGCTCATTCTCCGCCTCGCGCGCGGCCGCCTCCGCGCCGCAGTCATACAACGAGATCCTTGAGGAGCATTGTGCATGGCTGTCAACTCCGAGCGAAAATTCGAAGACGAACTGGCCGACCTCGAGGCCGTCGTCACGCGCATCGATTCCGGCGAGCTCTCGCTTGAGGATTCGATCAGCGCCTTCGAGCGCGGCGTCGCACTCGTGCGCTCGCTCAATCAGAAGCTCGATCAGGTGGACCGGCGCGTGGAAATCCTCACCCGCGGCCCGCACGGCGAGCTGAATAGCGCGCCGTTTGAACGTGACGACTCAGCCGCGGACCTCGCCAATGGCCAGTCTCCAGCCACGACCCGGAACGGACCAAAGGATGACGACGATATTCCCTTTTGATCCCGAGCTGTTGCGCGCAACGATTTAGCCCTATGCGCTCACGGCTCGATCTGGAGATGACGCGGCGCGGACTCGCCGAGAGCCGCGAAGCCGCCCAGCGCCTGATCATGGCCGGCCGCGTCCGCGTCAATTCCCGGCCCTCGGCCAAACCTGATCTCAAGGTGGACGATTCCGTCCCGATCGAGCTGGTCCGCGGCGCACGCGAATATGCGAGCCGCGGCGCGTACAAGCTGCTCGCCGCGCTCGAGCGCTTCGCGACCCCCGTGGTCGGACGCTGCGCGCTCGACGTCGGCGCCTCGACCGGCGGCTTCACCGACGTTCTGTTGCGCCGCGGCGCGGCTCACGTCATCGCGCTCGATGTCGGCTACGGCCAACTCGCCGAGCATCTGCGCACCGACCCGCGCGTCACCGTGATGGACCGCACCAACATCCGCGGCGTCCGCCCGGCTGATCTGCCTTGGCCGCCCGAGCTCATAGTGATCGATACGAGCTTCATCTCGCTGCGGCTCGTATTGCCCGCGGTCGTTGGGCTGCTCGCGCATCCGGGCGAGATTCTGGCCCTGGTGAAGCCGCAATTCGAGGTTGGCCGCGGGAAGGTCGGCAAAGGCGGGCTCGTGCGCGACCCCGCCCTGCGCGAAGCCGCCTTGCGCGACATCGTCAACGCCGCCGCGGCTCTCGGTCTCGAATTCGGCGGTTCAATCGATTCGCCGATAACCGGCGCTACCGGCAATCGCGAAATTCTGACGTACTTCGCCGCTCCTTGAGTCAAGCGCAGGTGCGCGCGCGGTCGCGAATTTCGCGTTTGCATCGCCCGGCGATTCTATTACGCTTAAATCCATTGGACTCAATCGCAATCAACAGCGGCCGGGCGCTCTTGCCGGGCCGTCTGCTGGCGACTGCGGCCGCGACGATGCTCGCGCTGCTGGTCTGTCGCCTTCCCGCCAATGCCCTGTCCGAGGAATCAATCGAGCCGTCGCCGACGACCCATACCACCTCACACGCGACGACTGCCCGCGATGAATCCGTCGAGGCGGCGCCACTACCGCCGCGCGCGACCTTTCCTTATGCGATTCGAGAGGGCGACACACTCGGCGCGATCGCAAATCAGTTCGGCCTCGCCGTCACGGACCTGACCCGCATCAATCACGTCACCGAGGAGACCGATCTTGAAGTCGGACGCGTGCTCCGCATCCCCAACCCGGCGGTCGCCCACGAACGTGAACTGACCGCCGAGATCGCACGGCTCCAGCGCGCACTGCAGGATGCGACATACGGCGCGCAGGCCGCAGATCAGCGGCTGGCCGCCGCCCGCACACGCACCAACGAGCTGGAAACCTTCGTCGGCCAAACCGGCCATGCGTTGCGTCTTTTGACCTGGTGGCGCGCCGCCGCCTACATTTCCGGTGCTCTGGGACTTCTCGCCGTCGGCGCGATGCTGCTGGCGTTGATCGAATGGTGGCTGCTGCGCAGCCGTTTTCGCGCCGTCGCTGAGGCGAACGAATCGATGCGCCGCCTCGACTATCGCTACCGCACCGCGTTGGCCAAAGTCGAGCTCCGCCTCCAGGAACTCTATGGTCGCCGCCGCCGCGGTCTTCACGACGGCCAGGAGCGGCCCAAGCTCGCCGAAGAAGCTGAAATCGAACGTCTCAATCGCGAGCTCAGGATGGTGCTCGAACGCCAACTCGAGCAGCTCGGCCCGCCCGGCGCGATCGCGCGCCGCGCCCGCTGGCGTCTGCGTATCGCCGGCATCGGCTCACCGGTCGAGGCGCGCTCGCTCCGTCGTTAGCAGCGCCCAGCTTCCCACTCAAGTTGTGCGCGCATCAAGGGTGGGATGCGAGTACACGCAAGACCTTCTTCGAGCACCGAATCATTTGTGCCATCATTGATTGGGACGGCGCGCGCCGCACTCTACTCAGGCCCGCAAGTAAGAATCCGCGAGGAAGTTGAAATCGATGAGCGAAAAAATTGAAAAAACCGACGAGGAATGGCGCCAGTTGCTGACCCCTGAGCAGTTCCAGGTCGCGCGCAAAAAAGGCACCGAGCCCGCCTTCACGGGCAAGTACTACGACCTGCATGATCAGGGCATGTTTCTCTGCGTATGCTGCGGCAATGAACTGTTCTCCTCCGAGACCAAATACGACTCCGGCTGCGGCTGGCCGAGCTTTTACGCGCCGCTCGATCAGTCGAAGGTCGAGAATACCGAGGACCGTTCGTACGGGATGCGGCGGACCGAGGTCACCTGCTCGCGCTGCGGCGCCCATCTGGGCCACGTCTTCGAGGACGGTCCGCGGCCGACCGGCTTGCGCTACTGCATGAACTCCGCGTCGCTGAACTTCGTCAAGGGCGACGGCGAAAAATAAGGCCGCCCCGCCCTCGGATGACCGCCACGTTTCCAGCTCCGGCCGCACTCGGCCTCGACGATCGGCCGTCGGCTGCGTCCGTGGCCATCGAGCTGAGCGAGATCAGTTTCAACTACGGCGAGCGCCGCGCGCTCGAGGCTATCAGTTGCGTGATCGCCGAGCGTGAAATCTTCGGCCTGCTCGGACCCAACGGTGGCGGCAAGACCACACTGTTCAAGCTGCTCTCGACCCTCGTGCCCATACAGGCCGGCGACGCTCGCATTCTGGGCTGCGATCTGCGCACTGCTACGGCCGCGCTCCGCCGCCGCCTCGGCGTGGTCTTTCAGCATCCGAGTGTGGACGGCAAGCTGACCGTCGCCGAAAACCTGGCGCATCACGGTCGCCTCTACGGCATGAGCGGCGCGCATCTGCGCGCACGGTCGGCCGCGATGCTCGAGCGGGTCGACCTGACCGCGCGCGCCGGCGAACTGGTCGAAACCCTATCGGGCGGCCTGCGCCGGCGTGTCGAATTGGCCAAGGCGCTGCTCCATCAGCCCGAGCTGTTGATTCTCGACGAACCCAGCACCGGACTCGATCCGATCGCGCGGCGCGAGTTCCTCAACTATCTCACGACGCTCCGCGATCAGGACGGCATCACGATCGTCTTGACCACCCATCATATGGAAGAGGCCGACCGCTGCGATCGGATCGGCCTGCTCGATGAGGGGCGGATGGTCGCGCTTGCGCCGCCGGGTGAGCTCAAGTCGCGAGTCGGCGGCGACGTCGTCGTGATCCGCGCAATCGACCCCGAGACGCTGCGCGCCAAGGTCGAAGCGCGGATGCACGTCAAGGCGGCGTTGGTCGACGGCACGCTCCGCATCGAGCGCGCACGCGGCCACGAGCTGGTGCGCGACGTGGTCGAGGCGTTTGGTCCCGAAATCGAATCGGTGTACTTCGGCAAGCCCACACTCGAGGACGTTTTCGTCCACCTGACCGGCCGCAGGTTTACCTGGAATTCCGCGGAGGCCGGCAGTTGAGCAATGCACTTCTCGGCGCCGGCACACTGTGGCTGCGCGAAATCACGCGCTTCTGCCGCCAGCGCAGCCGCGTTATCGGCTCGTTCCTGCAACCGCTGGTCTTTTGGCTCCTGCTCGGCGCCGGGCTCACCGGATCGTTCCATCCGGCTGGGATGCCCGCCGACATGAACTATTTCGAATACCTCTATCCGGGCTTCATCGTGCTGGTGCTGCTGTTCACCGCGATCTTCGCGACCATCTCGACCGTCGAGGATCGCCACGAGGGCTTCTTGCAAGGCGTCCTGGTCGCGCCGGTCTCGCGCGCGACCGTCGTGATGGGCCAGGTGCTCGGCGCGACCACGCTGGCCTGGGTTCCGAGCTGCATCTTCCTTGTTCTCGCGCCGCTCGCCGGTATTCGCCTGTCCGTCGGCGCCGTCCTGATGTCAGCGGCGATCATGGCGCTCATCGCTTTTGCTCTGACCAGTATTGGGCTGCTGATCGCGTGGCGGATTGAATCGACCCAGGGCTTCCACGCGATCATGAACCTGATTCTGATTCCGATCTGGCTCTTGTCGGGAGCATTCTGGCCGGTGAGCGGCGCGCCGGTCGCGCTAGAATGGGCGATGCGGCTGAATCCACTGACCTACGGCGTCGCGGCGCTGCGCGAAGCGTT
The DNA here is from genome assembly GCA_035308025.1 of Candidatus Binataceae bacterium. Lineage (NCBI taxonomy): Bacteria > Candidatus Binatota > Binatia (SeqCode) > Binatales (SeqCode) > Binataceae (SeqCode) > Binataceae bacterium (SeqCode). The sequence goes on along the minus strand of DATGHL010000049.1, from coordinate 40,945 downwards.
GTACACGAGTCAGCCGGGTACCGTTGCGGAAATGCCGAACTTCGGCTTGTCGTGCGCCGTCGCGATCGTCTTCGCGGTCGCCACCTATCTGATGGCCGCGCGCGTCGCTCAGCACGCGATCGTGCATTAATCTCTTTCACCGTCCGGACATCGCGCCCGCTCCGTTGTCGCGGCTCTTGCTTGATCGGACAGACAAAATTGTTTCGCGTGAAACATTTTTGTCGGCTTCCGGAGGGTCCGCCCTCCGTCCGACCGAGCAAAAGCCGCGACAACGGAGCGGCGTGCCGTCGTGGCGGTGAAACAGAATGTTTCACGTGAAACGATCTAACAAGTTTCTTCAAACGGGCGGCGCAAAGTGAAAGGTTTCACCCTTGTATGGTTCTGCAAGCGAGCGGAGCGCGGAGCGTGCGGCCGGTGAAAAACGCGACAACGAGCGCGTACTGTCAGAACGGTCAAAAAGATTCGGAACGGATGCCGTAGGCGTAGCCAACCAGCAGCATCATCAACATCAGTTCAGGATCCACCGAGGGGCCTAGCGGGCTGTAATGCTTCGCCAGAACCCTTCTCGCCTGCAAAGTTAAGTACCGCATCGAGCTGGCGCAGAAGGTGATCGGAAGGAACGTGGTTCTCAAGACGGAATTGATAAAACAACTTCTCCGATGCATTCTGCCTTCCCATCATTACCCCTTCCTCCGCCGCTCCGCCGGTCAAACGGAATCATAGCCAAACCTCCATTACAACTACTCCTTCAAAAACTACCGATCCATTTTGAGCGGTGGTGATTGCTTTCTAAACGGCTGCGATCGCGAGAACGCATATCGTCCTCGCCGTTGTCACAGTTACGGCAAATTTCAGTGGTCGCGTTCACAGGTTCCGTCCGCGTCCGGTCAGCGTCGACGTCCCCAGCCGCTAATGGCTAGGCAGGGAAGAAGGCAATACAGGTGAAAGGGTTGTCACCAAGGCTGTACGGCGGAGCGGTTTCGGCGCTTGAGTGTAAAGCGGGGCTGCGGACGACCGTCGTCCAGCCGGACTCAAGCGTTCTTCTGCTCTTTTAAGGCGTTTACAAAGTCGTCCATTGTCAATGTACCGATAACATTTAGCTCATCATCAAGCACTTCGAATAAGACGCCATCTTTTCCGCGAACACTATAGAATACAACGCCGCCGTCATCTCCGGCTCCTTCCCGATGCGGCTCGCCCGGAGGAGTGGAAGTATAACTCCCTACGGGGCGCACCTCCTTGAGTGCGCCATTCGGCTCGTACAAACGATGCTCGCCCTGAACTACTAGCGTGTTAGTCAGCGCCAAGTGACGATGCAGAAAGATCTGCTTGTTTGCTGGAAATTTGAGAATAAAGTCGACGATTTTGCCCGGCACATCTACGTTGAACATAGCAAATACGAAGTTCTCGAAGTCACCTAGTTTATACCAGCGAATGTTTCGGTCATCGAACGCGTATGAGGTTGCTTCAACCGGGACTGCGGCGGCCATCAGATCGTTCCTCCTCAATTGGTGGATCTACGCTTAAAGCTCGTAGCAGATGGTGGGCGGTAGTGCGAGCTGTTCAAGATTGCTTTCAAACAAGACTTCTTCAACATCATCATTACTTTTTGAACCACTCGGCGGCGCGCGCGAGCGTCGGATAGCCCGAACCGATCTGAATCAGGACGCCGTGGCTGCCGCGTGGCGAAATGAACGCCTCGTATGAACTTGGCGAAAACTCCCGTTCATCGACCAGCTTGATGCCCCGTCCTTTCAGTTCAGCGATTTTCGCCTTCGCGTCGGGGACGTCGAGGGTCAGATGATGCACCCCCTCGCCGCGTCGCGCGAGAAAGGCGTGCAGATAGGAATCGTCGCCCAGCGGTTCGAGCAATTCGAGCACGAAGCCATTGAAATCGAACTCGGCGATCTTGTAGCCGGCCGTAGGGTTCTCGTGCTCATAGAGCAGGGTCGCGCCTAACACGCCCTCGAAGAATTTGCGCGCCTCGGCGACGCTCTTGACCGCGATTCCCAGGTGATCGATTTTGCCGATTGGCTGATTTGCCATCTGAAGCCCGTCCCGGATTTCCTTAGCGTTGCGCACGGGAGATAGTACACGAATGCCGGTCAATGGACCGTGGAAAATGCCGCCGCTGATCAAGGTCTACGAGGCGCTTGGGGCGATCGGCGATGGCCGCGTCATGATCGTCGATGAACGGGAAGCGACGGTCGCCTCCTCCGACGGCCGCAAGCACTACGAGGTCGTGAGCGAGGGCCGCACGATCTCAGCGAACGACAACGCTTCGTATTGGCAGGGCTATCTGGGCTATCCGGCGATCGCGGTGCTGCTCGCGCGGGGGGTTCTCACGTGCAATCACGAAACCACGATGGCGCTGCGCGGGATTCCATGGAAGGAGCTCAATCGCCGCTCGCACAACGATTATGTGCGCGCGCTCGCCGAGGTTGCGACGACGCTCGAAACGCGCGGCGCCGATCCGGAGCTTGTGCGCGGCGAGTGTATGGCGCTTCTGGAAGCCTTGCGCACGCTGGCGCCGCTGATGGGGCCGCGCCGCCGCCCGGCTCCCTCGCACTAGCGCACGGCCAACTACGGCGCTGGATAGACCGGTGATTGTTATTCGAGCTTGCGCGCGCGCCAGACGCCACGCTCGAAGACCGCGCCGCCCGAGGAGGCGGTATAGCCGCCATTGACGCGGTCGCCGGAAGTGCGTCCGTTGAAGATATAGCTGGTGCCTTCGGGAAGAATCACGCGCATCGTGAGCAGCGCTCCATTGATCGTGGCCGACGCCACTTTGCCGGTCTCCTGCTGATGAAAGCAGTTTTGATTGCCATAAGCGCACTTGTAATAGCCCTTGAGCTTCCCGTCCACCCCCTGGATTACGCTGATCGTCACCTTCTGCTGCGCATTGCATCGATCGGGCAGCAAACTGGCGGCGCAGCTAGCGAGCGTGGTGCCCTTATAGATGCCGACGATTTTCTCCCCCGGATTTGTGGCGACGGCGTCGCCTGCCGGAGACGGCGGCGCCTCCTGAGCGCGGCTTAGGCCTTGCCCCAACGCCAACACGGCAACCAGTGTCATGGAAAGGATCAAAAGAATTCCGGCCCGCGTATTCAGTTGGATCATGGATGCCCTCATATCCTCCGCGTGGATACTCAACAGTAAGGAATGACGATTCTGGTCGTCAACGACGAATCTTCGCCGTCGAGAGGTGGCCGAGGGTAACGGCGTCAAAGACTTTTGCTCGGGGTGCTTGGACGCGAAGCTGCTCGGCGGCGTGCGATGCATCCGCGGCAGTCGGGAAGATACCGAAGACCGCGCCGCCGCTGCCGCTCATCGCCGCGCCGAGCGCACCCAACTGTTCGAGCAACGACTTGAGCCGCGCGATCTCCGGCCACGCGGTCATCGCCGGCGCCGCGAGATCATTGATCAGAACGTCGGAACTGAGCCGTCCGGCGATCGCGGCTTCGATAATGTGATTTGGGGCCGGGCCGCTCCAGCCTTCGCGCGCCAGGAGCTGGAAGACCGCCGCGGTGGATACGGCAACGGGCGGGACGGCGATCAGCAGTACGAGTGGAGTGAAGCCGGCCAGCGGCTCGATCCGTTCACCGATACCGCGCACGCGCGCGGGCGCCGGATCGAGAAAAAAGGGCACGTCCGCGCCGAGCCGGAGCGCGATCGCAGCGAGGCGCGCGGGATCTTCGATCCGCGTTAGGCGCGCCATCATGCGTAGCACCGCGCCGGCGTCGCTCGAGCCGCCACCCAGCCCGGCGCCGACCGGAATCTCCTTGTGCAAGTCGATCATGACCTCGGCGGTTAGGCCGAACTTGGTCATGAAGGCGCGGGCGGCGCGGACAGCGAGGTTATCGTCGTCGGGACCGAGGTTCGTGTGCTCGCAGCGGAGCGAGATCGCGCACTGCGGCGCCGGCCGGATCGCGAGGCTGACGCGATCGTAGAGCGAGATCGGCGCGAAGAGTGAATCGAGCTCGTGATAACCGTCGGCGCGCCGTCCGGTCACGCGCAGAAATAGATTAATTTTCGCTGGCGCGAGTTCGCTCAGCAGCTTGACCATCGTGAGGGGCTCGAGGCGGCGTCAGGGGAATGGCGGGCCGGCGCCAATCACGCGAATCGTCGGAGCGCCGGCGGCGCGCTGGGCGTCGCGCCGGATTAGACGCACGAAGCCCAGGAAGGTCACGATCAGTCCGACGATCACCAGGCCGTAGCCGGTCACATAAGTCGCGTGGTAGAAATCCATCCGCGCGGTCGCATAGGAAACGCGGCGCTGCTCTTCGGTGAAGGGCTGGAGGACGGCGTCGACGGCGCCGGCGAGTTCGTCGAAGCTGCGATAGGAATCGTTGGCGGCAGGGTCGGGTTGTGTCGCGACGATACTGTCGTACTGGCGGGTGCGATGGCGTCCGACCAGCCAGTTGGCGACGCCAATCAGCACCAGCCCAAGGCCCAGCGCCACCATCCAATCGCGCGAAACGTCGGCGACCTTCATGCTCAGTTAAAGATATGATTCGTTTGGCGCAGAGACAATGCGCGCCCCCGCCTCAGCGCGTTTCGCTCGACTGTTGGCGTTACAGAGTGTGCTTTATCGCAGTGGGCCTTACTAATACGATGGAACTATAAATCACGCAGCCACCGTCTCAAGATTAATGCCCGAGAACAAACTCGACACTCTCATCGACCGTTTCCTTCAGCGCGACCGCGTTGCGCTGGCCCGCCTGGTCACGCTGGTGGAGAACCGCGCGGCTGAGGTCAGCGCGGTCATGGAGCGCATCTACAATCGCACCGGCCACGCCTACGTGATCGGACTGACCGGGGCGCCGGGCGCGGGTAAATCGACGCTGGTGAATCGGCTGATCGCGAAGTATCGCGCGCAGGACAAGCTCGTCGCCGTGCTCGCGATCGATCCTTCGAGCCCCTTCTCTGGGGGCGCGGTGCTGGGCGATCGCGTGCGCATGACGGATCACTATAAGGACGCGGGCGTGTATATCCGCAGCCTCTCGTCGCGCGGCCATCATGGGGGCTTAAGCCGCGCGGCGCGCGAGGTCGTCAAGCTGCTGGACGCCTTTGGCCACGACGTCGTGATAATCGAGACGGTCGGCGTGGGGCAGACCGAGCTGAGCGTGATGGATTTGGCCGAGACCACGGTGGTCGTCACCGTGCCCGAAGGCGGCGACGGGGTGCAGGTGATGAAGGCCGGGCTCAACGAGATTGCCGACCTCTACGTGGTCAACAAGGCCGATCGCGACGGCGCTGATCGGATCAAGGCGGAGCTCGAACTAAGCGTGCATCTGCGCCGCGAGGGCGGCTGGCGGCCGCCGGTGCTGTTGACTCAGGCCGCGGCGGACGTCGGCGTGGACGCGGTGGTCGCGGCGATTGAACGCCATCGCGCCTACCAGCGCGAGCATCGCGACCCGGCGCGCGAACGCGAGCGGCGCGCGCACGAGTTTATCGAGGTGCTGACCTCGCAAATCGAGGAGCGCACGACGCGCGCGCTCAAGGCCGGCGCCGACGGCCTGCAAAGTGTACTCGCGGAGGTGCGCGCCGGCGCGCTCAATCCCTACAGTGCGACGCGGCGGATTATTCTGAATCGCGCCGTGGTCGCGGATCTACTTGCCGATCCGCGCGAGCCCGAGACGGAGCGGTAGAGCAGCACCGATGGCAACGCGCAAACACGCTGCGAGCGAGCAGCGTTCGAGCGATCACCGGCTGTTCGCGATCGGGGACGTTCACGGCTGCGCGGACGAGTTGGCAGTGATGCTCAAGGCCCTGGAACTCAGGGCGGGCGACACCATCGTCTTCGTCGGCGACTATATTGACCGCGGGCCGGATGCGCGCGGCGTCGTCGAGCTGGTGCTCGAACTGCAAAAAGGCGCGGCGACCGCGGTATTCCTCAAGGGCAATCACGAAGACATGCTGCTGAGCTATCTCGGTCTCCCCGGTCATTATGGTGAATCGTTCCTGTTCAATGGCGGGATGCAGACGATCGCGAGCTATGGTCTCAAGCGCGCCGACCCGGCGGAGGCCTGTGCGGCGCTCCCCGCGCCCCATCTCGAATTTTTCCGCAGCCTGACGAACAACTATCAGCGGCCGCCCTACCTCTTCGTCCATGCCGGCGTGCGCCCCGGCCTCCCGCTTGAAGATCAGGAGGCCGAGGACCTGCTCTGGATTCGCCACGAGTTCATCTTCAGCCCGCATCAGCTTGACGCGACCGTGGTCTTTGGCCATACGCCGATGCGCACCGTGATGACGGACTTACCGTATAAGATTGGGGTTGACACTGGGTTGGTTTATGGCGGCAGCCTGAGTTGCGTCGAGTTTAGCGAAGGGGTCCTCTATCAAGTCGGACGCGGCAGCCGCGCGGTCAAGAAAAGCGCAATCAAAGTCATCTGAACAAGGTCAGCTGAATAACTCTTTCGCCCGATGCGAGCGCCCGCTATTGTGATGCGTTCCGGTGGCGGCGTAGCTCAGTTGGTTAGAGCATGCGGCTCATATCCGCAGTGTCGCAGGTTCGACTCCTGCCGCCGCCACCACTCCGCACCGTTCCTCCTGAAAGCCCATAAGCGCGCGCGTCGAGCCGCAGATTTGCCGCAGCGCGGAGTCGAGCCTGATGGTACGATTGCAATAATGCGTGGCGGATGGTGGGGGTGATGGCGGCAGTTTCGGCAGACTCGAGGGCACGACTCGCACGGATTCCCGAGGCGGTGCGGCACGTCCATCTAATCGGGGTGGGCGGCTCGGCGATGGCGGCGCTGGCCGGGATGCTGGCTCATCGCGGTTTTCACGTCACCGGCTCCGACACGCAAGTCTATGAACCGACCGCATCGATTCTGAAACGGCTCCGGATCCAAGTGCAGGCGGGTTACGACCCGGCCCATCTGGCGGCACCCGATCTGGCAGTGGTCGGCAACGTCGTGATGCGGAGCAATCCGGAGGCCGCCGCGCTGCTCGCCAGCGCGATTCCTTATGTCTCGATGCCCGAGGCGCTCTGGCATTTCTTCCTGCGCGAGCGGCGCGTCCTGATGGTCGCCGGGACGCATGGCAAGACCACCTCGACCGCGATGATGGCGCGCGTGCTCGAATCCGCCGGGCGCGATCCGTCGATGCTGGTGGGGGGCGTGGCGCGCGACTTCGCCGCGAACTATCGGCTCGGCGGCGGCACGGATTTCGTGATCGAAGGCGACGAGTACGACACCGCCTTCTTCGACAAAGGACCCAAGTTTCTGCATTACCGCGCGCGCGGCGCGATCGTGACCGGGGTCGAATTCGATCACGCCGACATTTATCGCGATCTCGACCATGTGCAAGCGTCGTTTCGCGCGCTCGCGGCCCAACTCGACGCCGGCCGGGTGCTCGTGGTGTGCGCGGATTTTCCGCACGCGTTGACGGCCACGGCGGCGACCGCGGCGCGACGGCTGACCTTCGGGTTGAGTGCCGGGGAATTCCGCGCCGTCGACATTGCGATCAATCCCGATGGCGCGCACTTCGCGATCGCCCGCGACGGCGTAATCCTGGCGCGCGGGTTGCATCTGCCGGTGGGCGGCCGGATGAACGTCGCGAACGCGCTCGGCGTCTGGGTGCTGCTCAAGGAGTTCGGGCTGACCGACGACGAATTGTCTGAGGGGCTCGCGAGCTTCAGCGGGGTCGCGCGCCGCCAGGAGATAGTCGGCGAGGCCGGGGAGGTGATCATAATCGACGACTTCGCGCATCATCCGACGGCGATCCGCGTCACGCTCGAAGCGATGGCCGAGCGCTACGCCGGGCGGCGCCTGATCGCGGCCTTCGAGCCGCGTTCAAACAGCGCGCGCCGCGCCGTTTTCCAGGAGGGTTTTGCGACCGCTTTCGATCGCGCCGCGCGGGTTTATCTGGCGCCGGTCTATTTCAAGGAGAATGATCCACTGCCGGTGGAAGATCGCCTCGATGTGCCAGCGCTCGCTCGCGCGATCAGCGGACGCGGCCCAACCGCCGCGGCTTGCGATTCGGTGGATCAGATCGTCGAGCGGATCGCGGCTGAGGCGCGGGCGGGCGACGTCGTGCTGTGCATGTCCAACGGCCCCTTCGAGAATCTGCCCGCGCGGCTATACGTGGAACTTGGACGACGCGGCTAGCTCGACGCGAGGAGCTGCAAGAGCTCGTCGAGATCGGTTTCGCGGAGCGAGGGTCGCAGCAGATGCGCGCCGCTTAGTTCGCCCGCCGGCGCCGTCTGGCTGACGCCGAGCACCTTCATTCCGGCTCGCCGCGCCGCGGCGATGCCGGCGGCGGTGTCTTCAATCGCCAGGCATTCGGCGGCCACGATCGAGGGGCGCGGGCGCAACAAAAAGCCCAGACGGCCGAGCGCAGCCAGAAAGCCGTCCGGCTCGGGTTTGCCGTGGGCGACATCTTCAGCGGCGATGACATCGAGAAAAAGCTCGCGAATTTGTCCGCGGGTCAGGATTAGTTCGGCTTCAGCCTTGAGCGTGCCGGTGGCGATTATCAAGGGAAACCGTTCGGCGCATCGCCGGACGAAGTCTGCCGCGCCCGGGTAGAGCACGTCGCAGCCGGCGATGCTCGATTGGTAAAGCGCCGCCTTTACCGCCATCAGGTTTGCGACCAGCGAAGCGTCTGTGATCCGACCGCGATCGGCGAGCAGCGTCGTGAAGAGGTCCTGATCGGTGAAGCCAATCAGGCGGTCGAAGTACTCGTCGCGATCAAGCTCGATCCCATACGGCGCAAGGCTCTCGCGGAAAGCCTCGAAGTGCAGCGACTCGGTATCGGCTAGCGTACCGTCAAGATCGAAGATGATGGCGCGAATCATCGAGGCGGCGACGCGGACTAATTCTGATTCACCCCGATCACCGAGAGCTCGCCGGTCGGCAGCACGACGCTGTCGTGCGTCATGATATTCGCGGTTGACGGGGCAGCGCTGACCAGTTGGGCGGGCGCGAGCGATTGGAGATCCCAGATCCGCGACGGTGCGAGCGGCGCCAGCTCGCTCACGTTACCTAATGGAACATCGGCCACGCTAACTGTGATTGCCCGGGCAATGATTGCGCCGTGCTCCTCGCGCAGCCGGTAGGTTCCGGGCGGCAGATCGGCGGCGAAGGAGCCGTCAGCCGCGGTCGGAGTCATATAGATGTCGCGCGTGGCGCGGTTTTCAAAATGGAGATATCGATTAGCCAGGGGCGCCGCGGTTTCATAGCCGGTAAACGTACCGTTGACGTGCGCCGCGCGCGCCGGCAGCGCCGCAACGAGAAGCGTCAGAACCGTCGCGATCGCCGCGAGGGCGCGCCGAGAAGAAATCCGGGTTTTCGAAATCATCTTCCTCGAAATCATGTGCGGCCTGTTGTATCCTGAAGTCATCTCGAAGGCAAAAAGGCGGCGCAAACAGGATGGCATCGGTAACGCTCTATCACAACCCAGGTTGAGGCCACTCGCGCGACGCCCTCGGATTACTCGAAGGGCGCGGTGTCGAGTTCGACACTGTTGAGTATCTCAAAACGCCACCGACTCGCGCCACGCTCGAGCAGATTATTGCGATCCTCGAGGGGCCGGTTGGTGAGCTGGTGCGTAAGGACAAGCGCTTTGCGGAGCTGAAGCTTGAGAGCGGAGCTTACACGACCAAGGAGGCGGTCGTCGAATTGCTGCTGAGTCATCCCGAGCTGATGCAGCGGCCGATTGTGATTCATGCGGGCCGTGCGGTGATTGCGCGTCCAGCGGAAAAGCTCGCAGCGTTATTTTAGCAGGCTCGAGGAATCTGGCGGGCGCTCGAACGCGGAACTCGTTTGCTCGCTTCGGCTAGCAATCGAGGCCAGGGCGTCCGCTCAGGCGCTTTTGGCGACCTTGCCGCCGCGAATACATCGGGTGCAAACGAGGATCCGGCTGACTCCGCCGGCGAGCGCCGCGCGCACTTCCTGCAGGTTGGGATTCCAGCGCCGCTTGGTTTTGTTGTTGGCGTGGCTGACATTATTGCCGACCGAAGGCCGTTTGCCGCAAATTGCACAGTGTCTCATCAGTAGCGTTCTCCAAAGTCGCGGCCTCGCGCGGCCTGCCCGAACGGATAAAATAGCGGTACGGGCGACCGGATTAAAGGCCCGCGATGGGAGACGCGGCGCTACAGCTTGAGTCGGAGCGTCGAAAACCTCAGATTGTTGGCAGAGCCGACGGTCATGACGGAACGGACTATCCATATTCTGCCGGAGCAGGTTGCCAGCCAGATCGCTGCGGGTGAGGTGGTCGAACGGCCGGCATCCGCCCTGAAAGAGCTGGTCGAGAATTCGATAGACGCGGGCGCACGCAGTATCGACATTATTATAGAGCGCGGCGGCGGCGGACTGATCGCGGTGAGCGACGACGGCTGCGGTATGGGGCGCGAGGACACCATCCTGGCGCTGCGGCGGCACGCGACTTCGAAAATTCGCGACGCGTCGGATCTCGGCGCGATTCGCACGCTGGGTTTTCGCGGCGAGGCGCTGGCCGCGATCGCCAGCGTCTCGAAACTGCGGATGCAGACGCGGCGCGCCGACGCTGCCGAGGGCGTCGAAATTATCGCGGAAGGCGGCGAGATCACGGCGACGCGCGCCTGCGCGATGGCGTGCGGCACGCAAATCGAAGTGCGCGATCTTTTCTTCAACACTCCCGCGCGCCTGAAATTCCTCAAGACTCAGACGACCGAACAAACGGCGGCGGTGGAAGCGATTCAGCGCCTGGCGCTCTCCAGTCCGCGCCTCGCCTTTGCGCTCAGCGCAGAAGGGCGGACGATAATTCAGGCGGCGCGCACGGCATCCACTCTGGAGCGGGTCCGGCAGCTCTTTGGCGCGCACATAGCGAATCGCATGCTGCCCTTCGAAGCGAGCGGCGCCGGGATGCGCGCCAGCGGGCTCGCGGCCTCGAGCCAGGAATCCTATCCGACCGCGCGGCTGTTGCTGACTTTCGTCAACGCGCGCACGGTGCGCGATCGCGCGCTGATCCGCGCCGTCACGCAGGCCTATCAGACCGTGATCCCGCGCGGACGCTATCCGGCAGTCGTGCTGTTTCTCGAATTGTCCCCGGAAGAGGTGGACGTTAATGTCCATCCGATGAAGACCGAGGTCCGTTTTCGGCGGAGCGGTGCGGTCTTCGAGCTGGTTCATCATGCGCTGCGCGCGCGCGTCGCCGATCAGGTTCAGGCGGCGCCCGCCGCGGTGGTGATCGCCGCGGGGACGACGGCGCCGGCTCAGGCGGCCTCGCCGCCGCCGGTCGCAGACCGGGGCGCAGCGACCGTTAGGGAAGCGCCGGAGCGACCGCTCCGGCTCGTCCCTAACGGCGTCCCGGTGCGCATGTCGCAGTCGGCGCTGGGGTTGGGCTTCGGTCGCTCTGCGCCCGAAGCCCAACCCCAGCCGGCGCAACCCCAGTATGTGTCCGACAATGCAGGTCCGCGTAGCGCGGCGGCGCCGCGCTACGCGGACCTGCGCGTCCTCGGGCAGATCTTCACCGGCTTCATCGCACTCGAAGGCGACGACGGCCTCATCCTGATCGATCAGCACGCAGCGCACGAGCGGGTGACTTTCGAAAAGCTGCGCGCCGAGCTACGTGGCGGCGCGATCCGCGTCCAAGCGATGCTGACCCCGGCGACCATCGAGCTGAATCCGGCGCGCGTCGCGCAAGTGACGGCGGCGATGCCGGAGCTGCGCGCGATGGGATTCGAGCTCGAACTCTTTGGCCCGGCCGCAATTTTGATTAAGGGGGCGCCTGCGGTCTTTGGCGCCGAGGGCGGAGCGCAACTGCTCAGCGATATGATCGATGCGATGGGCGAGCAGGGTTTTCGCGGCGGCCGCGAGACCCTCGAGGAGCATCTCAAGACGCTGGCGTGCCATGGCTCCGTCCGCAGCGGGCGGGTGCTCCGAGCGCCGGAGATAACCGAGTTGCTGGCCGAGCTCGATCGTACGGAATTCAAAACCAACTGCCCGCACGGACGGCCGGTGCATATCGAGTTTCGCCGCGGGACGATCGAGCGGATGTTTCGGCGATGAGAGGAGAATTAGCGGCGCGCAACCTTCATGGGCGTGAAAGTTCCGCGTTATCGAAAACGCGCGTCGGCTTTATCGTTGGACCGACCGGCGTGGGCAAGACCGCGGTCGCGATCGCGATTGCGGAGCGGCTCGGCGCCGAGATCGTCAATGCGGATTCGCGGCAAGTTTATCGCGGAATGGATCTGGGCACCGCGAAGCCGTCGATAGAAGAGCGACAACGCGTGCCGCATCATCTGATCGATATCCGGACCCCGGATCGCCCGCTCGATGTCGCTGAATTTGCGCGGCTGGCGCGGGAGCAGATCGACGAAATCGCGGCGCGCAACCATGCGGTCCTGGTAGTGGGCGGCAGTGGACTCTATTTGCGCGCGCTGCGCGACGGCATTTTCGCCGGTCCGCCCGCGTCGCTCGCCGTGCGCGCAAAACTCATGGAATTCGCCGCGCAACACGGCACATCGGCATTGCATCGGCGGCTTGTGGGGATTGACGAGTTGGCGGCGGCGACGATTAGTCCCAACGATCTCAAGCGGAGTGTGCGAGCGCTCGAGGTCTTCGAGCTGACCGGAACGCCGCTCAGCGCGCATCATGCCCGCCATCGTTTCACTGATCGTCCATATGTAACGCTGACGGTGGGCCTGACGCTGCCGCGTGATCAGCTTTACGCACTTATTGATCAGCGCTTCGATCGGATGATCGAAGCAGGCTTTGTCGACGAAGTGCGCGCTCTGCTGGACCGCGAAAGCGGCGCGCTCGCGCTGGCTGACACGATTGGCTATCGTGAAATCGCGGAGTTCATCGCGGGCGGGATCGACCTCGCGAGCGCGATCGTGCGGGCCAAGCGCGAGAGCCGGCGGTTAGCCAAGAGGCAATTGACCTGGTTTCGCGCGGACGCAGAAGTTAGATGGTTGGACGCTCGCGCCGCCCTGCCCGTAGCGCTTGAACTATTCACTGATTTCTTTCAAGCGGGCCGAATGAAGACTGAGGCCTGACAACAAGATGCTCCGACTTGATGAATCCTCGCGTGCCACGAAGCCGCGGCAGACGGGGAAAGCGCTGCGCGCGAGAGCGGACGCGCCGGCCGCGGGCCTTTCTGCGATAGAACGGGTGCGGCTCGCGCGCGACCCCAATCGGCCGCAAACGCAGGACTATATCGACGCACTGATAACTGAGTTCGTCGAGGTGCACGGCGACCGCCGCTACGCCGACGACGGCGCGATTATCGCCGGGATGGGCTGGTTCCACGGGCGCGCAGTCGTCGTCGCGGGCCATCAGCGCGGCCGCTCTACCAGTGAGCGGCTGAGACGCAATTTCGGCAAGCCGCATCCGGAGGGTTATCGCAAGGCCGGACGCCTGTTCGATTTGGCGAGTCGCTTTCGTCTGCCGATCATCACCTTTATTGATACGCAGGGGGCCGAGCCCGGCGTCGGCGCCGAAGAGCGCGGACAGGCGGAAGCGATCGCCGCAAACCTGGAGCTGATGGCGCGACTGGAAACCCCAATCCTGTCGTGCGTGATTGGCGAAGGCGGCTCAGGCGGCGCACTCGCTTTGGGGGTTGCGAACGTCATCCTGATGCTCGAGAACGCCTGCTACTCGGTAATCACGCCCGAAGGCTGCGCCGCGATTCTGTGGCGCGAGGCGGGACCGGAGAAGGCGGCAGAGGCGGCGACCGCGCTTAAGCTTTCGGCGCAGGACCTTTTGCGTCTCGGGGTGATCGACGAGATCATTGACGAGCCGGCGGGCGGGGCTCATCGCGAGCCGACGGTCGCGATTGCCGCAATCGGCGCCGCGCTGACGCGCCATCTCGATCGATTGGGTGCCGTGGAGCCGCGCAAGCTGCGGCAGGCGCGCGAGCGCAAGTTCGCGGCGATGGGCCGGGCGTTTCTGCTCTGAGCGGGCGCCCGTCGTCATCCCCGACGCCGCGGAGAATTCCTTACTCGGCGCGTTGAAAAGCCCACCGGATTCGGTTAGCACTTCGACGGCCATGGCACGCGTGACAACGAAAAAGCGCAGCGCACCGCGAAAAGGTCTTGACGACCTCCGCCAGCGGATCGACGAGATCAATCTGACGCTGGTCGATTTGCTCTCGGAGCGCGCGCAGCTCGCCCAGGAGATCGGCCGCGTGAAGCACGCCGAGGGCACGCCGATCCATCAACCGGCGCGCGAACGCCAGGTCTTCGAGCGGGTCTTCGCGCACAATCCGGGACCGCTCACCGAGGCCCACCTGCAACGCATCTTCACGGAGATCATCTCGGCCTGCACGGCGCTGGAACAGCGCATCCGGATCGCGTTCCTTGGTCCGGAACATACCTACAGTCACGAGGCGGCGCGTGGTCGCTTCGGTGGCAGTGGCGAGTTTTTGCCCGAACCCTCAATCAGCGCGGTCTTTCAGGCGCTCGACGCCGAGCGCGCCGATTACGGAGTGGTTCCGGTCGAGAACTCGACCGAGGGTTCCGTCGGGCTCACGCTCGACCTGTTGATTGATACGCCGGCAACGATCGTCGGCGAGATTCTGCTGCCAATTCGCCACGCCCTGATGTCGCGGGACGGCTATGCCGCCAAAATCCGGCGAATTCTTTCTCATCAGCAATCGTTGGGGCAGTGCCGCAACTTTCTGGCCGTCAACTACCCGCGATGCGAGCTTGAAGCGGTGGCGTCCAATGCGCTGGCGGCGCAGCACGCAGCGGAAGATGAAACCGCAGCGGCGATTTGCTCGGCGGCTGCGGCGGAGGCTTATGGTTTGCGGATCATCGCGGAGAACGTTCAAGACTTGGCGCACAATGTGACGCGCTTCCTGGTGCTCGGACGGCATCCGACTGCGCACTCGGGCAAGGACAAGACGAGCCTGCTGTTCGCGCTGCCCGAGCGGGCCGGAGTGCTCCATCGCGCCTTGAGCTTGTTCGCGCGCGACAAGATCAATCTTACGATGATCCAATCGCGGCCGCAGCGTGAACGGCCCTGGGCCTATCTGTTCTTCGTCGACCTCGAAGGGCATCGCGAGGATCCGCGCGTGAAACGCGCGCTGGCGACGCTGCAGCGTCAGGCGCTTTTTTTGAAAGTGTTGGGATCGTATCCTGAGGGCCGGCTGAGCGGCGCAAAGACGCAGACGCGCCGCCCACGGGAACGCAAGCAATGAACCCCGCAGAGCTGGTTTACTCAACCGTCGCGACCCTGAATCCCTACGAGCCCGGCAAACCGATCGAAGAGCTGCAGCGCGAACTGGGGATCGGCGAACCGGTCAAGCTGGCGTCGAACGAAAATCCGCTGGGACCGTCGCCCAAGGCGTTGGCCGCGATTCGCGCGTCGATGAGCGAGCTCAACCGCTACCCGGACGGCGCGAGCTGGGCTCTGCGGGAGAAAGTCGCGGCGCGCCATCAGGTCGCGCCGAACCAGGTTTTCATGGCGTCGGGCTCGGTCGAGGTGCTCAATCTGCTGGCGTTTCTGTTTCTTCGGCCGGGTCTGAACGCGGTCTTTTCGCAGCACGGCTTTGCGATTTATCCGCTGGCGGTAGCGGCGGCAGGCGGTGCGGCGAAAGTCGTGCCGATGAGGTCCGGGTATCAGTTCGATCTCGACGGTATCGCCGCGGCGTTTGACGCCAATACGCGGCTGGTCTTCCTCGACAACCCGAATAATCCGACCGGGAGCATCTTCGGCCGCGCGGCATGGGAAGCATTTTTGGCGCGTGTGCCCGAACACGTGGTGATCGTGGCGGACGAGGCCTATTTCGAGTTCGTCCGCGCTCGCGACTACCCGGATTCCCTCGCCTATCATGACGGCGAACGAATGATCGTCACGCTCCGCACCTTCTCGAAGATTCTGGGCTTGGCCGGCCTGCGGGTCGGCTATGCAGTGACGAGCCCGGCGATGGTCCGGCTGCTCAATAACGTGCGTCAACCTTTCAACGTAACGTCGCTGGCGCAGGTGGCGGCGCTCGCGGCGCTCGACGACGCCGACCATGTGCGCGATACCCTGCGGGTCAACGTGGCCGGGATGGCGTATCTCGAGCGTGAGCTCCAACGCCTCGGGATCGCGTATGCGCCGAGCCACGCGAATTTTATTCTCGCGGAGGTGGGTGACGGCCGCGCGGTTTTCGATCGGCTGTTGCAATTCGGGATTATCGTGCGGCCGGTTGGCGGCTATGGCCTGCCGCGCCACGTGCGGATCAGCATCGGGCTCGAAGACGAAAACCGGCGGCTCGTTGCCGGGTTGGAAAAGGTCTTGAGCAAGGCTTAGCCTCCCGGTTTCAGCTCCCCGCAGTTGATAACGAAATTATGCCCGCGCTGTTTCGCCAGCTCACACTTTGCGGCGTCGGCCTGATCGGCGGTTCGCTTGCGCTGATCGCACGCAAGCAGGGATTGGTGGAACGGATCGTCGGGTTGGGACGCACCCAGCGCAATCTTGACGTCGCGATGGAGCGGGGTCTGATCGATTTCGCCACGCGCGATCCCCTCGAGGCGGCGCAAGGCGGGGACCTCGTGATGCTGGCGACACCGGTGATGACCTTTCCCGAGACGCTCGCCGCGATGGTTCCCCATCTGCCGGCCGAGGCGGTGGTCACCGACGTCGGCAGCGTGAAGAGCTGGGTGGTGCGCGAACTCGAGCCGCTCCTCGGCCCGCAGATGGCGTTCGTTGGCGTGCATCCAGTGGCGGGCAAGGAAACCACCGGCGCGGCGGCGGCGGACGAAACGCTGTATCGCGATCGCCGGGTGATCGTGACGCCGTCGGCGCGCAGCACACCGGCCGCGGTCGAGAAGGTCGAGGCCTTGTGGCGCGCGACCGGCGCCCGGCTCGAACGGATGACACCTGCGGCGCATGACGCAATCCTCGCGCGCGCGAGCCATCTGCCGCAGATCGTCTCGAGTGCGCTCGCGGCGTCATTGGTGGACGAAATGGTCGCGGGCAAGTGGGCGGCGGGATTCGGCGCGGGCGGCCTGCGCGACACCACCCGTATCGCGGCCTCGTCGTCCGAGATGTGGCGCGACATCTGCCTGACCAATCGTGACGCGATCGCGGCGGCGCTCAAACTTTATGCACAAGTTTTTGCAAAGTTCTCCGACGCCGTCACGGACGGTGACGAGCAGTGCCTGATGCAGCTTTTCGAGCAGGGGCGCGCGATGCGCGAACGGCTGAAATGAGCCTGCGCGCGCGTCCCGTGGTCGCGATCGACGGGCCCGTAGGGGCGGGCAAATCCACCATCGCGCGGGCGCTGGCGCGGGTGCTGGGCTTCAGCCATCTAAATACCGGCGCGATGTATCGGGCGGTCGCGCTGGCGGCTTCGTTGCGCTATAGTACGCAGGAGCTGAACGATCCGGCGATCGAACGGCGTCTGGGAGAACTCCTGAATTCAATCTCGATCACTTTTGACGGCGAGCGGGTATTGCTCGACGGGCGGGAGATTAGCCACGCGATCGCGACGCCCGCGATCAGTGACCTGGCGTCTCGGCTCTCCGGGTTCGCAGCGGTGCGGACGCGGATGCGCGAGCTGCAGCAGGTCGCGGGACGTGGCGGCGGGATCGTGATGGAAGGCCGCGACATCGGCACCGTGATCTTTCCCGACGCCGACTGCAAATTTTATCTGACCGCAAGCGCGGCGGTGCGTGCGGAACGGCGTTTCGCTGAGCTCGCCGCGCAGGACGCGACGGTGACCCGCGCACAGGTGCTGGCGCAGTTGCAGGAGCGCGATCAACGCGATCAGGAGCGCGCGCTCGCGCCGCTCAAGCCTGCCGCCGATGCGATCGTGGTCGATTCAAGCGAACTCGACGTCAACGAAGTCGTCGAGCTCATGGCGGAGCGTGTGCGTAGCAGATCACGAACGTGATTAGGACTTGAAAGGGCGCATCCACCCTTGTATGGATGGCATTACTTATGAGGTCCGGTAAAAGGTCTTACTAAATGGAGAAAGAGTTGTCGGAACAGGCGAACGGAGGCATGAATGACTTCGAGTCGTTGATGGAGCAGACCCTTCATGCCCCGCGGCCGGGCGATGTGCTGATCGGCACCGTGGTGCAGATTAACCGCGATAGCGTGATTGTTGACATCAATTACAAGTGCGAAGGGCAGGTGCCGCTCGCCGAATTCCTTGACCACGAGGGCAACGTCGCGGTCAACGAAGGCGACGAGGTTGACGTTTATTTCGAGGGCACCGAGACCGAGAACGGCACGGTGACCCTCTCGCACGCCAAGGCAGAAAAGTTCAAGGTCTGGCGCGAACTCGAACAGGCCTTTCAAAGCGAGACGGCGGTCGAGGGCGTGATTCTCGGCAAGGTCAAAGGCGGCTTGCAGGTGGACATTGGGGTGCCGGCGTTTTTGCCGGGCTCGCACGTTGACACGCGGCCGGCGCGCAATCTCGATCGCTATGTCGGGCAACGCGGCCGCTTTCACATTCTCAAATTTAATCGCGCGCGCGGCAACGTCGTGGTCTCGCGCCGCAGCGTGATCGAGCGCGAACGCGCCTCGCTCAAGGAACAGACGCTGCACGTGCTTGAAGAAGGCGTCATCCTTGAGGGCACGGTCAAGAATATTACCGACTACGGCGCCTTCGTCGATCTCGGCGGCATCGACGGGCTGCTGCACATCACCGATATGGCTTGGGGCCGCCTGCAGCATCCTTCCGAAGCGGTCAAGGTGGGCGACAAGGTCAAGGTCGTGGTGCTGAAGTACGACTCACAGCGCGAGCGGGTCTCGCTCGGGATGAAGCAAATCATGCCCGACCCGTGGACGCATGCGTCGGAAACTTTCGCGATCGGCGCGCGGCTCAAGGGTAAGGTGGTCAGCGTCACGGACTACGGCGCCTTTGTCGAGCTCGAAAAGGGTATCGAGGGCTTGATCCACGTCTCGGAAATGTCGTGGAGCAAGCGCGCCGTCCACCCGTCGAAAGTGGTCAATGTCGGCGATTTCGTCGAGGTGCAGGTGCTCGGAGTCGATGAGGGCAATCGGCGCATTTCGCTCGGCCTCAAGCAGACTGAGCCGAATCCGTGGCAGGCGCTCGAGCAGCTGCATCCGATCGGCAGTACGATCAGCGGCAAGGTCAAATCGATTACGGATTTTGGCGTCTTCGTCGAAATCGAACCGGGGATCGACGGACTCGCGCATATCTCCGATCTGTCCTGGACCAAGAAGGTGCGCCATCCGTCCGAGCTCTACAAAAAAGGGGACGAGGTTCAGGCCGTGGTGCTCGGGATCGAAGTCGAGCACGAGCGCGTCAGCCTGGGCGTCAAGCAGCTCACGCCGGATCCGTGGGACAGCGTGGCGCAGCGCTATCCGCTCAACAGCATGGTCAAGGGCAAGGTCAGTTCGGTGGCCGACTTCGGCGTCTTTGTCGAACTGGAAGAGGGCATCGAAGGACTAATCCACATCTCCCAGCTCGCCAACGAACGTGTGGACAAGCCGTCATCGCTGTTTAAGCCGGGCGACGAAGTCGATGCGTTGGTCGTCCAGATGGATGCGCGCGAGCGGCGCATCGGGCTCTCGGTCAAGGCGGTCACGCAGCATCACGAGCGCGAAGAGATGGCGGCCTATCTTAAGCGCGAGCAAGAGGCGCAGCGTTTCTCGATGGGCGACATGCTCAACGAGGAGTTGCGGCTGGATCGCGATGACGCTGGGCGCGCGCGCAGCGGGCGTGGCCGCAGTTAGCCGCGGCAGCATCGGAACGCAACGAGCCGGCGCGCCGGAACCCGAGCGATGACGAAGCGCGGGATCATCGAGGAGTTGTTGGCGCGACGTCCGAACCTGGCGTCGCGCGACAGCGAAGCGCTGGTCAACGCGACTTTCGAGGCGATGGCGGGAGTGCTCGCGCGGGGCGAGCGGATTGAGATCCGCGGCTTCGGCAGTTTCGGCGTCAAAGCTCGCGGAGCCCGTCAGGGACGCAACCCGCGCACCGGCGCCGTCGTCGCAGTCCCGGCCAAAGCCGTAGCATTTTTTCGCGGCGCTAAGGAACTGCGCAGCGCGGTCGGCGCGATCGCAACGGCCGATTCGGATTGAGTATTACCCTCTAACTTTGCGCCTGCCCAGATCATGCTTGCGTCGTGCGCCAAAGCGATCGACACTGCCATAACTGATTCAAAGATGGTCCGGATCGCGTTATGAATGATGACGTAACCAGGTGCACTACGCTCGGCGAGCTGACTCGCGCCGGCTATAGAACAGCGCCAGTGCGGCTCGAGATGCGCAACAATCTCGTCAAGCTGCTGCGGCGCAACGAGAAAATCCTGCCCGGGATTATCGGCTACGACGAGACCGTGGTTCCCGAGATCGAAAACGCGGTGCTCGCGGGCCATCACATGATCCTGCTGGGTGAGCGCGGCCAGGCCAAATCCCGCATCATTCGCGCGCTGGCGGCGCTGCTCGACGAGCAGGTGCCGATCATCGCCGGCTGCGAGATCAACGACGATCCTTATCGGCCGATTTGCGCGCGCTGCCGCCGGCTCGTCACCGAGCAGGGCACCGCCACGCCGATTGCATGGATCGGCCGCGATCAGCGTTATGCGGAGAAACTGGCGACGCCCGACGTCTCCGTCGCCGACCTGATCGGCGAAATCGATCCGATCAAGATCGCCGAAGGCCGCTATCTGGCCGACGAAGAGACTATCCACTACGGTCTCATTCCAAGAGTCAACCGCGGCCTGTTTGCGATCAATGAACTGCCCGACCTCACTGAAAAGGTCCAGGTCGGCCTGTTCAACCTGATGGAAGAAAAAGACGTCCAGATCAAGGGTTACAAGATTCGTCTGCCGGTGGACGTGATCTTCATCGCGAGCGCCAATCCCGAGGACTATACGTCGCGCGGCCGGATTATCACGCCGCTCAAGGATCGTTTCGATATTCAGATTCGCACGCACTACCCCAAAACCATCGATCACGAAATCGCCATCATGGAGCAGGAGTGCGCCTATCCGCTGCGCGCCGAGCTGCCGCTGCGGATTCCACACTTCCTCAAGGAGACTTTGGCGCAGATCACCTTTGAGGCGCGCGCGTCTAACGAGATCAATCAATCCTCAGGCGTCTCGGTGCGGGTGACGATCAATAACTTCGAGACGCTCATTTCAAATTCCGAGAAGCGCAGCATCCTCAACGGCGACAACGAAATCGTCCCGCGGCTCTCGGACTTTCACGCGCTGCGCCCCTCGACCGTGGGAAAACTCGAGCTCGAGTTCGCGGGCGAAGACAAAAAGGACGCCGAGCTGTTCGAGCGGCTGGTCAATCGGGCGGTGCTCAAGGTGTTTGATCGCTATATCAGGCTCGAGGATCTCAAGCCGGTTATCGCCTATTTCGAGCAGGGTTGGGGCGTCGAGGTTTCAGACCGGGCGCCGGCCGCGGATTATCTCGACGCCTTGCGCGAGGTCCCGGGACTGCGCGACGCCATCAACCGACTGGGCGCGTTTGAAACCCCTGGGCTGATGGCGACCGCCAGCGAATTCATCTACGAGGGCCTCCATCTTCATCAGAAGCTTAACAAGGATCGCGATGGCGGACGGTTTTCCTACCACGCCTGAAATTCTCCGGCGCGCGGCAGTCACCACCCGCTACACCCAGTGGGACGGCAGCCAGGCGCTCAAGCTCGACGCCGACAAGGTCTTCGAGAAGCTCGCCGAGCACCTCTCCCACAGTGACGACGTCCGTCAGGCCGCCGACTGGATGATGCGCCAGGGGATGGATTTCGACGGAATGAAAGTGGCCGGGCTCGAGGAGCTGCTCGAGCAGTTGCGCCAGGAGATGCGCAAGCGCTACCGCGACGTCAACCTGCGCAACGCACTCGGCGAAATCGAACGCCGGCTGAACGAAATTCTGGGGAGGGAACGCGAGACGCTCGACGCGCTGGGCGAGGACGACGCCGGCGCTGCGGCAAAACGCCGTCAGCTCGGGTCGCTACCGCGGCGGCTCTCCGAATCGCTGCGCCAGCTCGAGCACTACGAGTTCGAAAACGCCGGCGCCAAGCAGGACTTCGACGAATTGCTCGCCGAATACGACAACATCCGCGACCTCGAAAACTTCCGCGACCGCTTCAATCACATGTTCCACGGGCCGAAAAGCCTCAACTACGAGGAGGCTGTCGAGCTGATGCGCGAGATGGAGCGGATGCGCCAGCTAGAGCAGGATCTGATGCAGGGCAACTTCGAATCGCTGTCGCTCGAAGACCTGCAAGAGCTGCTCGGGCAGCAGGCTTTGCAGGATTTCCAGACTCTGCGCCAGATCATGATGCTCCTGCGGCAATCCGGCTACATGGCGCAAAAGGGCGACCATCTGCAGCTTTCGCCCAAAGGCGTGCGGCGCATCGGACAGCTCGCACTGCGCGATATCTATCAGGGGCTGCTCAAGGATCGCGCCGGCTCGCATCGCACCGACCATCGCGGCATCACCGAGATCCGCCCTGACGAAGTCAAAGCCTACGCCTATGGCGATCCGCTGAACCTGAATCTGGTAGGGACGCTCAAGCATGCGCTCATCCGCAAGCCAGGCGTGCCACTCGAGCTCGATCCCAGCGACTTCGAAGTCTATGAGAATGACTACGGCAGCTCGTCCTCGACCGTGCTCTGCCTGGACATGTCGTGGTCGATGAGCTGGGAGGGGCGCTTCGCTGCAGCGAAGAAGGTGGCGCTCGCGCTCGAAACCCTGATCCGGACCCGGTTCCCGCGCGACTATTTCTCGATCGTCGGTTTCTTCACACGCGCGGTCGAACTCAAGCTCAAGGATTTGCCCGAGGCCTCATGGAACATGGGCGATCCGTTTACTAATCTGCAGGACGGTTTGCGGCTCGCCACCGATCTCCTCGGCCGCCATCCCTCGCGCAACCAGCACGTCATCGTCATCACCGACGGCCAGCCCACGGCATATTTCCTCAACCAGCGGCTTTACTGCGAATGGCCGCTCTCCTTCGGCGGCATCAGCATGCGCGCCGCGCAGGAGACGCTGAAGGAGGTCGAGCGCGTCACCCGCCGCGGCATCACGATCAACACCTTCATGCTGGACGACTCGCCGAGCCTGCGCGCTTTCGTCGAGAAGATGACGCTGATTAACCGCGGCCGTGCGCTGTATACCCGCCCCGATCATCTCGGCGAATACATGCTGGTCGATTATCTGAAAAAGAAACGCAAGCGCGCCTGAACAGTGACTATTTAGCGGCCTGCGAGTCCCTCGGCAGGCGCCACGGGACGCCGATTTGGCGCATCACGATCCGCTCGGCGTTCACTCCGGCGGCTGCGACCAGCCGGCGCATCGGCTCGTCCATCGGCTCGCGCGACAGCCGGAAGGTCCCCCAATGGATTGGGACCAGGTAACGCGCCCCAGTCTGCACGAACATTTTCCAGACCTGCTCGGGATTCGCGTGATTCCAGATCCAGGGGTCATAGGCGGCGATTGAAAACGCGGCGACTGCCGGCGGATTCGTGGCGAGCGCGGCGAAGAGGTCGGTGTCGGCGCTGTCACAGGCCAGCAGCATCCGATGACCGTCCTTTTCCAGTATGTAGCTATTGAAACCATAGTCCCGGCCGAATGGCGGAAACCGCTTTCCCCAGTGGCGCGCGCCCATTGCGCTGATCATCAAGCCATCGGCGACAGTGCTTTCGTCCCAGCTAAGTTCACGGACATCGCGGAAGCCCAGCGACCGAAGCAAAGCGCCGCAACCGCGACACGCGACAACGATCGCGCTCTTGGGCAGCGCTTTCAGCGAAGGCAAATCCAAATGGTCCATGTGGGCGTGTGTGATCACGATAACCCTGACCGTTTGCAACTGCGCCGCGGTCAGGACCGGTGCGATTATCCGCCGCGGCCCAATTGTGAAGATCGAGTCGACCGCGACGCCGACACGACTGAAGAGCGTAGGATCGCTGATTACGCGGACGCCGAAGAAATTTATCAGCAGCGTCGCGTGACCCAGATTCTCAAGCGTCAATCCGGTATCCGGCCAGTGATCTACTAGTTCTCCCTCGTTCGAGGCACCCGCCTGACAAACATTTTTATACCTCATCGAGGTGGCATAGGTTGTCACAAGAATCAGCAACGCCGACGATAGCGTCATTATCAGTAATGGTGCGAAGTATCTATTAACTGGCTTGAAGAACTCGCGGAAAGGCAACACGTTGATCTTAACTGTGACGGAGGTAGTCAATAAGCAAGGGATTACTCTCACAGACTCTCGCTCGTTCTTCGAGGCGGCTTGAACACGTGGCCGGTCTGACTACTTTGTCGCGACCGGCGGAGGGAAGCATGGCAGCCGCTCCACCATTGCGTATTGATAAGAATGTCCCTTCCATTGGAACGTTCCGCTGCCGGAACCGAACTCTCCGGTCATATTAGTCAGTTGATCATCTTCGATCGTGGTCTCTGGCGCGGCCGGCGCGTAAACCAGATAGGTGGATTTGCCCGGCTTGAATGAGGGCGAAAGCGGCGGCCGGAAACTCATCTCGCGCAGGTTCTCCGCCGGATGCCAACCGGCGTCCCGATTCGACGCGTCGCCCACGACCCATCTCGGGTTTTGTCCCGCATTATCCACGCGCAGCTCGCGCCACTGCAGGGCGTCGTTCCCGCCGGTCTGCCGCAACTCGATCACGTTCGGCGGCGCGTCTTCGAGTTCGCCGCAGCGCTCGCGCCGATCGACCGGATCATCTCCTGGATCGCCGGTATCGGCCACGGCGTTGGACGCGAGATAAGTCGCGCCCATGCCGACGCCCTCGGCCGCTTGGACCGCGAGCGGCGCCAGTGCGATCGCGGGCGCAAAGCATCCGCTCGCAAGCGCGGCACCCGCGACGAGCCCAAGGGACAGCACGATACGACCGCGCGCGCGGCAAATTCGGAAATTAGTAATTGGCGCCGATGGACTCAGGGCTTTGTCGCAGTGACTATCGAGGAGGTGAAAGGCGGACTTGGCAGCGTTTCAATTGTGATTCCGACGAAGCCCGCCGCCTGTAGCCAGTTGGAGACCTCGATGAAGCTGTAGTCGCGTCCGCGTGTCGTCAGAAGAAGATAGAGCGCGAAGACCGCGCCCGCTGCAGGCACGACCAGCTCCGCGTCCATGATGTGATCCTTGATGATAACGCGTCCGCCGCTCGCGAGCGCGCGGAAGCACTTGGCCACCAGCTCCGCGTTAGTCGCTTCGTCCTCGCTATGGATGATGTTGGACATGAAGATCACATCGACCGGCCCGGGCAACTCGCCGGCGCGATAGTCCACCTCGCACAATTCGATTCGCGGAAGCGCCCAAGACTCGCGTGTGGCGAGCAATTCGCGCGCGACGGCGAGTGTCGCCTTGAGATCGTAAATCGCGCCGCGAGCGTCCGGCCAGCGCCGCAGGAACTCGACCAGATAGGTTCCCGGGCCGCCGCCCAGATCTACTATCGTCCGCGCCGACGACAGATCGAGATGCTCTGCCGTCCAGCGTGCGTCGCCGCGCGAGCGCACGAGGCTGTCCATCGCGCTGATAAAGCGGACGGTCTCTTCGGGGCGGCTTTGATACATGTCAGGACGGACCGCCGGCTGCCCCGAGCGAATCGAGTCTTCGAGGCGTCCCCACGCGCCCCACAGCTCGGCGTCGAAGAGAATCATGCCGCCGAGATACTCGGGAGACGCTTCCACCAGGTAGCGCCGCGAGGTTGCGGTCAGCTCGAAACGTCCTGATTCCTTGCTCAGGATTGACAGTGCGACCAGCGCGTTCGCCAAAAGCATGGTTGCGCGCGGCTCGCATCCGATCGCCGCGGCGAGCGCAGCGGCGTCACGACCGTCGCGCGCCAAGGCCTCGAATACTCCGAGTTTAAGCGCGATCTGAATCGCGCGCGCCTCGGCATGTCCGCCGGCCATCGCCGCGATCTGCCCAAAATCCATCATGCGCCCCTTGCGAGACTTACCGCCGCGGGCGCGTTTGAATCAAGATCATGGAGTCAGGACCAGCTTGCCGACCGACTGCCGCGACTGCATAAAACGATGAGCCTCGGCGGCCTCGCCCAACGGATAACTCTTTCCGATCAACATCTTGAGCTTGCCTTCGCGCATCAACTTGAAGCAGCTCTCGGTCCCCTCTTTCATCAAATGATGCTGCGATGACGCCGTGAACAGGATGAAACCGCTGACCTTCACGGCTTTCTCAAACAGCCGCATCGGATCGAGCTTGTCCGGCGGCCCGCCCGCGCGTCCGTAGAGGATGACGTGGCCGAACGGCGCCGCGCATTTCAGCCCTTTCTCGAAGGTCGGCTTGCCCACGGCGTCGAGATTCAGATCGATTCCCTTACCGCCGGTAAGGCGCAGCGCCTCTTCGGCGAGGTCGTGGGTTTCATAGTTGATCACTTCGTCGGCGCCGTACTGGCGCGCGATCGCGATCTTGCTGTCGCTTGAGACCGTGCCGATTACGCGCGCCCCGGCCGCCTTCGCGATCTGCATCGCGACCACGCCGACGCCGCCCGCCGCCGAATGCACCAGCACGGTTTGCCCCGGCGTTAGGTGATGGCAGGTGTGGAGCATGAACCAGGCAGTAAGCGTCTGAATCGGAAACGCCGCGCCTTCCTCGAAGCTCACCGAATCGGGGAGTGGAATTACCTGATTGGCGTGGAACAGCGAGTACTCCGCGTAGCACTTAAGCCCGATCCCAGCCACGCGCATCCCGGGCTTGAGCCCCTCGACGCCCGGCGCGACTTCGTCAATTACGCCCGCCGCTTCCATCCCGGGCGTGTCAGGCAGCTTCGGCTTGATCACATAATTGCCCTGACGGAAGAAATTGTCGGCGAAGTTGATTCCGACGGCATGATTGCGCACCCGCACCATGTTCGGCCGCACCTCGGGCTTAGCGACTTCGACGAGTTGCATGACCTCGGGACCGCCAACCTCTTTGAATTGAATCGCTTTCATAATCGCTGCTCCATCGCGCGAAAAATCTGTTGCATGGCTGCTTTGAAGCCGTCGCGCACGCTTGAGAATGGGGTTATCATTTCACCATCCGCAACGCCATCGAGCGCCGCGTCTCCATCGTGCTTGAACTTGTGATCTTCGACGCCGACGGCGTGCTCTTCGATTCGACCGAATCCAATACTGCCTACTACAACGCGATCTTCGCGGCGATCGGCGAGCCGCCGATGAATCCCGCCGAAGAGCAGGCGGGGGTTTTTATGGCCGCGGCGCAGGTCTTCGCGATCCGCGCTGCCGGTGCTGAGGACAAAGTTGCACGGATGCGCGAGATCGCACGGACGATGGATTCATCGCGGTTCTTCACGCTGCTACGGCCACCGCCGCGGTTGCGCGAAATTTTGCTCGACCTCAAGCGTAGCTATAGGCTAGGGTTGGCGACCAATCGTTCCGCGACGATTCCCGCGATTGTCGATTACCTCGGACTGGAGGGGCTCTTTGACGCGATCGCCAGCGCGCGCGACCCGGTGCGCCCCAAGCCGGCCCCCGACATCCTCGCGTTATGTCTCGAACGCGCCCGCGTCAAGCCCGGGCGCGCGGTTTACGTTGGCGACAGCGACACTGATCGCATCGCAGCGCTCGCCGCTGGGACGCATTTTGTCGGGCTCGGCGAGCGTGCGCCCCATCATCACTGGATCGCAGCGCTC
This sequence comes from Candidatus Binataceae bacterium, assembly GCA_035308025.1. Taxonomy (NCBI): domain Bacteria; phylum Candidatus Binatota; class Binatia (SeqCode); order Binatales (SeqCode); family Binataceae (SeqCode); species Binataceae bacterium (SeqCode). Next base: position 13,428 of record DATGHL010000049.1, on the reverse strand, counting down.
GATGAGCTTCCGCGCAAGCTTGGCCAGATATTTGGCAGCCGCCAGGCCGAGTGAGGCTTTGCGAAACGCAGCCGAGCGCGGGGGCGGCGAAGTCAACGACGCGCGGCCAAAATCACGAGTCTGCGAGCCGTGTTCAGAATAGAGCGAGAATCCGCCTACTTCGACTTGCGTTTCGTCTTGTTCCGGCTCTTGCCTGCCTTGTCGTCGCTGCTCCGAATCCGCGCGGATTTCCCCGCGTCGCCGATCGCGGCCGCACTGGTCTTGGCGTGACCGGCATCTTGCGCCATCATCCGATCAACCTTCATGCTGAGGTTAACCAATTGCGTGCTGAGCGTGTCGAGGCGGGATTTCAGTTCACGCACATCGCGCTTGGACGGGACGTTAACGAAATCCAGAATGCTCTCGACGTTACTGTTGAAGCTCTGCTTGTTGGAGAGAAAGCGCTCGCCCGCCCGTCCCAGTCCCTTGCGCAAGCGCTCGCTCGCCATCACTTCACTGAAAAAGCTCGCCGCGCCATCTTCGCTGAGTTGGCGTAGCTTGCCCATCAGACCATCGATTTCCCGACGTGCCATCATTCAACTATAGCCAGCCCCGCGCGCCCCGCCAACGATGACCCTGCTGGCGACGATCCTTGCCGTGACGTCGGGTTTCGTCCTGACGCGCTTTCACGAGAGCCCCGCCAACCTGATCGCGACTTCGCTCGTCCTTGATGCTGCGCTCGCGCCGGTCACGGCGATCGTGGCGGCGCGCCGGGAGCGCTCGATTGCGCGCTGGTCGCTTATCGGTTTCGTTTTCGGCGTCTGGGCGCTCGCCTGGGTCCTCCTGTTCAAGCCAGCGCGTGGCGCTCCCGGCACAGACCGCTTCCCGCCAACCTCGGCTGCGGCGTGAGCTTATTTGCGCGGTGAGCGACGCCCTCCATGTCATCCTCGCGCCCGTGCGGCCGAATCTACGAGACTCCGCCAAGACTTTTAGGGTAAATTGCTGCGATGTGGAGCGCTTGTTACGAACGCGGTGGTCGAAGGGCGAGATCAACTTGCAGGACGCGTCAACTACTTCATCGGTCGTGACCCCGCCGCTGGCACACCAACGTTCTTACAGTCGGCAAGGTACTGGTAAGCAATGCGTGGCCGCGGATTGACGTAGAATACGGTCGCGACCCGCAACGCAGCGCGGGTCGCGAGTTGAGTGCACCTTCGTCGTGCACCCGGGTGGCGATCCTTCAACGATTCGACTTGCTTTCGATGGGGCCGACCGAATTCGCACGCTGCCGGACGGCGGCCTCTCTCTGGAATGGGGTGCGCGCCAAGTCTCGTTTACCAACCTGAAAGTCTTCGAAGACGATGAGGGCGGGCGTCGCAAAGTGGCTGCCCATTTTGTGCTCCCGCCAAAATTGCACTCGGATCGTGGTGCTTCTTACGTGCAGTTTCAGCTGGCCCGCCACAACCCGAGGGCGCGCCTTACCATAGATCCGACGTCACGCGGTTGCGCTCAGAATCGACTTCTCGCCACAAACTGTCTGGGTGATGATTGCCTTTTGCCACCTGAATGGTCCGAGCCGCGTACCCGTGATGACGCTGACATTTCAGGGGTCGCCTTCGCCATAGTCCTTCAAGGTTAGCTGCGCGTTGGCTTGGTCGCGCTGATGGTGAAACCAGCTAACTGAGGGGGCAGTTGATCTTGCATCATGACTCCTGGTGAACGCGCCCCTCGACGAAGAACTTCCGCTAAAAATAGATGCTCTTAGCGCTACTGTCGCGCAGATCGGTCGGAAAACTTAAACGCCGGGATCTTTGCGGATCGCCGGCGTTGTTTCGATCGACCGCGACGGTCGCGGCTATTTGGTTTCGTGCATAGCCTTTGCCAGAATCGCCGCGATCTCCGGGCGGGTGTATTCCGCCGGCGGCGACTGCCCGGCCCGCAGCATCTCGCGCACTTTCGTGCCCGAGAGCAGCAGGCGATCGGCGTCGCTATGCGGACAGCTCTTGTATGATGCCATCCCGAGGCACTTCGCGCAGTAAAACGTATTCTCGAACATCAGCGGCGTGATGCCCATCTCTGCGGGCGTGAAACGCTCGAACATTTTCTGCGCATCGTACGTGCCGTAGTAGGTGCCGACGCCAGCGTGGTCGCGGCCGACGATGAAGTGCGTGCAGCCGTAGTTGCGCCGGATGATCGCGTGCAGAATCGCCTCGCGCGGGCCGCCGTAGCGCATATGCGCCGGCATCACCGAGAGCATCGCCCGCCCCTTCGGATAGTAGAGTTCGAGCAGCACCTTGTAGGTTTCCATCCGGATCGCCGCCGGCACATCGTCGCCCTTGGTCTCGCCGACCAGCGGATGGAGCAGCAGGCCGTCGCAGATTTCGAGCGCGGCCTTCTGGATGTACTCATGGGCGCGATGAGTCGGATTGCGGGTTTGGAAGGCCACAATCTTGCGCCAGCCGTTGGCGCGGAACTGCGCGCGCGTCTCTCGCGGCTCGAGCCGGTATTCCAGAAACGTGCGTCCGGGAATCTCGTCGAGCAGCGTGATCTCGCCTGCCAGGCACCACGGCGGCGTCGAAGTGACGTTCTTGGCGCCCGGATGAGCGTCCTCGGCCGTGCCGAAGACCGCTTCCGCCTCGCGCTTGCGATCGACCTGGTAGGTTTCCGCGAGCTTCAGAATCGCGATTGGCGCACCGCCCTCGTTAGTAAGCGCAACTTCGTGCCCTGTTTTCAATGGGCGCGCGACCGCCTCCTCGACCCCTAGCGTGATCGGAATCGACCACGGCGTACCCGACGCCAAACGCATCTCGTCGCGACTGCGGACGTAGTCCGCCTCGCCCATGAAGCCGGTCAAGGGCGAGAAGGCGCCCGACGCCAGCATCTCGAGATCCGCCAAGTCGCGTGCACTCAGGGTCACCTTCGCGAGTCCTTCGGCGTGCTTGCGCAACGCCGCGCGTTCGTCGGTAGGCGCCTTGCGATCGACCAGCTCGCCGCCGCCATGCGCGCTAATCGGATCCTGCGCGACGCTCATCGGTTCACCTTGCCCCGGTTGACAAAATTCTTCTGTTCCAGCGTCGCGAGGAGCCGCGTCAGACTCTGCTCGCGCGTCTCGGACCCGCTGTTTACGACCAGTTCGGCGTTCAGCGGCGCCTCATATGGGTCCGATACTCCAGTGAAATTTTTGATCTCGCCGGCGATCGCCTTTTTGTAGAGTCCTTTGACGTCGCGCTCGACCAGCTTATCGAGCGAACACTCGACGAAGACCTCGAAGAAATTATCGTGCATCTTGCGGACTTCGTCGCGCACATCCCGATACGGCGAGATCGCCGCCGAAATCGCGATCACGCCGTTGCGTGCGAGCAGTTTGCAGACATAACCGATCCGCCGGATGTTAGTGTCGCGATCTTCCTTCGAGAAGCCCAGTCCTTTCGAGAGGTTGGTTCGCACTTCGTCGCCGTCGAGGACCTCGACACGATGACCCCGGCTGCGTAACTCGTCCGCCACCAGATTGGCCAGCGTGGATTTTCCCGATCCCGAGAGGCCGGTAAACCACAGAGTGAATCCTTCGTTCATCTAAGCAAAGTCCTTCCTGATGGATTAGTAATCAAGTCGTGCAAGTTATATAGGAGAACGAGCAGTAGCAAACTGTCTGCTCGAGACTAGGTTTCAGACCAGACCCTCTTCCTCGGTCAGACTGGTCAAGGCCGGCTGATTGACCTTTGGGCGCAACCGTCCGACCACGAAGAAGAGATACAGGAGATAGAAATCGAAAAGAATGACGGCCGCCCAGACGCCATAGGCTTGAGCGGGCGCCAGCAGCTTTAGATCGATCAGCGTTCGGGACAGGCCGAAACCGACGATCCAGGCGTCGAAACTCATGCAGATGCGGCGAAACGTCTCGGTCGGCATGTATCTGAGGAGGTAAGTGCCGAGCGGGAGGCCCAACAGCACGGCCGGTGTGATCGGCACGACTAGCCGGATGCTGCTCGCGCGAAACAGGCCCAAAAATGCATATACAACTGCCGTGAAGGCGGTTTCAAAGACCCTCACCGTGCCAAGGGCGGCGCGAAATTCCTCTTTGTCCATACCTTGGTTGTTGAACATCATAGCGAGCGGCGGTCCGGAGATAGTCGTGGTCGCATAGAGCGTCCCGACACCGACTCCCAATGGAAACCCAGCTATATGTTCCTTCTTGATGGGCCGCCGGAATCCGGCCGCCTGCAAAAAGATCAGCGGCAGCATGACGACATAGGTCCAGAGCTTAAGCCAACCCGAATTCACGTTGGTCAGCAAAAAACTACCAAGCAGTACACCCGGAATCAGGCCGAATAAAATCGGAATAGCGCGCCGGCGAACTGCAGCCAGACTTCCCCGATTCAGAATCACGACCCAAGCGTTAACTGCCAGCTCGATCAAAACCAGCGCCGGGCTTAGAACTCTATTCGAAAAGAACAATAACGCGACGGGCACCGTCAGTGAAGAAAAGCCATAGCCCAAAGCGCCGTTGACCGTCGCGGCGAAGAGCGCGATGCAAAACAGGACGATAATCCCGCTATCCAGATGAAACATTATTAGGAAACTCGATCCAATAGATGAGTTAAACAGTAATGTAAGTCATATATTCGTGACGAGTCAACTACCGGCTCGAATCGCGCTCACTGAGACCCAAGGAGACCCGTTACACGCGCCAACACAGCCTACCGTCGCGTCCTAGAAAGGCCAAGTAGAAATCTCCTGACCCCACTGAAGCACTCGATTTATCATGGATGCCCTCAGTAGATACGGATTCAGGTAGCACCCGTAAATATCAATGAATTCTTGAGTTCGGCGGGAGAGTCGAAGACTGCGAGGGCGCCGACGCCGATGAGGCGAGTGCGCTGCAAGGGCCTAGCGGCGATACCATAGAAGCGGACGCGGGCGGCACCGGCGGCGCCCGCGTCCGCTTCCGAGTCGCCGACAAAAAACGCGTCGTCCGGAGCAGTCCGGCAAAGCTCGAGCGCGCGCCCGATAGAGTCGGGCGCGGGCTTGAGCGGCAACATCGCATCACGGCCGACGATCGCGTCGAGATGGAGCCGCGGATGCTGGAGAGCGAGCCAGCGCTCGATCGTCCGCGCGGAGTTCGAGGTTACGATCGCGACGGCGTTGTTGCGCGCCTTGAGGGCGCGCAACAACGCCGTCGCGCCGGGCAGCGTCTGCGCCCGCTCAATCCCGCGCAATTCGTAGGCCTCGATGATGGCGGAGGCGGAGCGCAATAACGCCTCGGTATCCTTGCGGGCGAGGCTGCCGAGTGCTTCGCGCTCGGCAGCCTCGCCCGCACCATCCATTAGGCGCGCGCGCAGCGCTTCATAGAGCGGAAGGTTGCCGCGCGGAATTTCGGCGAAAATCGCGTCGCCGACGCCCTCACGACGCAGATACTGTTCAAGCTCGATTCGGCTCGCCGCCCAATCGACCGCCGACTCGAGCGCGACGAGAGTATTGTCGAAGTCAAACAGCCAGGCACTCATGCTCGCAGGTCGCTATCCACAGCGCGCCTTTCAGTGGGCTGCTGAGCGAAGCGGGTTCTCGTAGCTCGCAAACTCGATAATCGACGAATGCAGCTCTGACGGATCCGTGAACAGCAATTTGAGGGCTTCGGTTGCAGCGACCATCGCGACTATCCCGGCGGCTGCGCTGCGACGCGAAAGCGGCGCGAAGAGCTTCGCTGCGACGCATGCAGGATACGACGGCAGAGCCGCGATCGTCACGACTCTCGCAGGCCGGTCGAGCCGCGCGAAGACCGTCGGCGATCGCTCATGCTTGACGCACAAGTTTGCGGCCTGCGCCAGCGCCGCGGCGCTTCCGGCGAGAATCAGCAAAGAAGCGCGTGACAATTCATCGATCGGGCCCGCGGCCTCGATTACAATGTCGGCGTTGAGCTCGCGCGCACGCGCGACGAGTCGTGCGCCATTTTGCGTCTCGTCGATCACGCAGAGATTTATCCGCCCAACGCCCGCGCCGACGAGGTAGTCGAGCACCGGCTCGACGTCTGCCGTTTCCCCGGCGATCGTGATGCGGGCTGCGAGCAGGCGTTCCTGCGCGATCCCGCCAATCGCGATGATCTGACGGCTGTAGCGCTCGATCTGCTGATCATTCAGCACCGTTCGCTGACACCGGTCATCAAGTTGCTAGCTCAGAGGACGAGCAGAGCTATTTCGGCCGGTTTACCTCGTGCCGCATCGCTTCGCGGTTCATTTCCCGGAGGTCTTCCGCGACACCCTCGTCGACATCGTTCGATGGCTCATCTTCTATCTTTTGATTGGGATTCGAATCCGGCACAGAATTCTGCGGCGCGATATTATTAGCAGGCGGGCTTCCAGATGCCGCGGGCGCACCGTTTCCGCAACTCGTATCTCCGCTTGGGCACGGAAATGCACTTGCGGCATCCTTGGCGGTTGTCCGCGCTCCCTGCGCGTGGGCGGCTCCGGTTCCAATCGCGAAAAACCATACCATCAGTATCGCGGGCAGCATCTTGTGCAATGGCATTTGGACCTCGTTCGCTGAGCTACTCGATGACGTTTTTCTCGATCGGTTCGACCGTGACCCCGGACTGGCGCAGCCACGCCAACGCGCGCTCGATCTGATCGTTGCTGCCCTCGAATTCGACGGCGACCAGGCCCATCTCCTCCGAGACGCTCGCGCCGCGGATGTTAAACACCAGGTCAAATTTCTTGACTAGATGATAGAGAATCGGCTCCTTGATGAGCGCGCGCGGATAACTCAGGTAGTAGCGCTCGCGGATACGTTCCATTTGCTCACCAGCCGCTCGATTTTTTCGCGGCGCCACTGCTGCCATCCGATCCAGAGATTGGTCGAGAGGTACTTGTCGCCGAAGTCCGGAAAGATGGTGACGACACAGCCTTCGCGCAGGCTGCAGGCGACTTTGAGCGCCGCCACCATCGCGGCGCCCGACGACTGTCCGACCAGGATGCCCTCGAGCTGACCGAGGCCATACACCATCTCATAGGCGTCTTCCGTACTGACGCCGATTTTGTCGTCGAGTTCGTCTTCGTGATAGATGCCTGGCACAATCGACGAGGCCATGTGCTTAAGACCCTCGAGCCCATGCATCGCGTCGTCGGGTTCGACGGCGATCACCTTCACCGCCGGATTGCGCGACTTGAGATAACGTCCGGCGCCCATGACGGTGCCGCCGGTGCCGATGCCGGCGACGAAATGGCTAACTGCGCCGCCGGTGGCGCGCCAAATCTCCGGGCCGGTGGTTTCAAAATGAGCGAGCGGATTCGCCTCGTTGTTATACTGATCCGGCTTGAAGTAGCGCTCGGGGTTCTCGTCGATAATTTTCCGGCACATCACGATCGCGCCGTCGGAGCCTTCCAGCGGATCCGAGTAGATGGGCTTGGCGCCAAAAGCCTCGATCACCCGTTTACGTTCGCGACTGACGTTCGCCGCCATCACGAGTTCGACCGGATAGCCGAGAATCGCCCCGACCATCGCGAGCGCGATGCCGGTGTTGCCTGAAGTCGAATCGAGAATGACCTTGCCGGGGCGCAGTTCACCGCTCGCGAGGCCGAGCTCGACCATCTTGCGCGCGGCGCGATCCTTGACCGAACCGCCGGGATTGAAACCCTCCAGCTTGGCGAAGATGCGGACGCCCGCGGGCAGCAGCCCCGCCGTCAGGCGGGAGATTTCGAGCAGCGGAGTGTTGCCGATCAGCTCGAGCACGCTGTGCGCGCGCGCGGCCGGGACGATCTCTGCGCCGGCCGCGCGCGGCGTGTTAGCAGCCGCCGGCGATCGCGGGGACGATCGAGATGTCGTCGCCATCCTTGACCTTTGACTCAAGCGCACTGAGAAAACGGATATCGTCGCCGTTCAGATAGACGTTGACGAAGCGGCGCAACTCACCCTGAGCGTCGAGCAGCCGCTCGCCGATCCCCGGATGACGTCGTTCGAGATCGGCCAGCACGGCCTTGACCGAATCGCCGCTTGCCGTCACTTCGTCGCTGCCCGCGGTGAAGCGGCGCAGCGGCGTAGGTACGCGAACCTTTATTGCCATCGTACAGTTTGGAACCTCCTCAACTAATGATCTTGTCTCACGCGGCGCCGGCGAGCGGCCGGGCGGTGCCGTTAAGGCGCTCGAACAAGGCGTCGAAGTCTTTGAGCCGCGCTTCGATCTCATATGGCCGCGCGATGGATTGCGCAACCGCTTCGAGCGTCTTGTAGCCGTTACCCGTAATGGATACTACCACGCTTTCGTCGGGGTGAATCCGCTTTTGCGCGATGAGTTTCATCGTCACGGCGAGCGTGGTGCCGCCGGCGGGCTCGGCGAAGATGCCCTCGGTGCGGGCGAGCAGTTTGATGGCGTCGATGATCTCCGGATCGGTCGCGACGTCGCCCCATCCGCCCGATTCGCGCACCGCCTTCAAGACGTAATAGCCGTCGGCCGGATTACCGATCGCGATCGACTTCGCGATGGTGTCGGGTTTGACCGGCGTGATCAGGTCGGTGCCTTTGTGCAGCGCATGAATTACCGGCGCCGAGCCGGCCGCCTGCGCGCTATGCACCTTGCATTCGCCGTCGCGTATCAGGCCAACTTCCCTCAATTCCTTGAAGGCCTTGGCGACCTTCGGCAAAATCGTGCCGCCGGCCGTCGGGATGACGATATGATTCGGCAGCCGCCAGCCCAACTGCTCGGCGACTTCGAAGCCGAAGGTCTTCGCCCCCTCGGTGTAGTAGGGGCGCAGATTGATATTGACGAAAGCCCAGCCGTATTTGTCCGCGATTTCGCTGCAGAGGCGGTTGACGTCGTCGTAGTTGCCGCGGATCGTGATGACCTGCGCGCCATAGATCGTCGAGCCGACGATCTTGCCCGCCTCGACGCCCTCGGGCATGAAGATCACACAATTCAGACCGGCGCGCGCAGCGTGTGCGGCGACCGCGGTGGCCAGATTCCCGGTCGAGGCGCACGACACCGTTTTGAAGCCGAACTCGCGCGCCTTGCTGATCGCCACCGACACCACGCGGTCCTTGTATGAGAGCGTCGGGTGGTTGACGGTGTCGTCCTTGACATAGAGGCGCTTGAGTCCGAGCTCGGCGCCGAGGCGCTTCATTTGGACCAGCGGCGTGAAGCCGGAGTGCGGCCCGATCTCGGGCTCGCCCTCGACCGGCAGCAGCTCACGGTAGCGCCACAGGTTGTGCGGGCGTTTCTCGATCGCCGCGCGTGAGATGGCGGCCTTGATCCGCGCATAGTCGTAACCGACCTCGAGCGGCCCGAAGCACATCTCGCAGACGTGCAGGGGGCTGATCGGATATTCCTGGCCGCATTCGCGACACTTCAGATTGGTGACGTAGCTCATCGCGTCCTCTTGTTCTCGAACATCTTAACTTTCGCTACGGCTTATCGCGCACTGCCGGCAACGGCGGCGAGGCCCGCCTCCGCCGCGCCGCAGCCGCATCCTGAGCGCACGCTGATTTCGGTAACTCGCACAGAGCCGGTTTTGCCGTCGTAGGTCAGCATCCGGCCCGCCAGCATGGGCGTCTCGCCGCGCAGCCAGCTCAGCGCCTCTGCCGCCTGCGCCTCGCCGATCGCGCCCGCCACCGGACCGACGATGCCGGCGTCGCGGCAGCTCTCTGCGTCGCCGTCGTCGGGCGGCCCCTCAAAGAGGCAGCGCAGACAGGCGGTGCGGCCGGGTAACACGGTCATCGCCTGACCGCTCATCATGATCGCGCCGCCATAGACGAAGGGCGTGCCACTGGCGACACAGACATCGTTGATCAGAAACTTGGTCGCCGGATTGTCGGTGGCGTCGATCACAAATGCCGCGCGTGCGATTAGTTGGGTCCCGTTGGCGGCGTCGAGGCGTTCGGCATGGGTCTCGAGGTTCAGGGTGGGAGCGAGCGCGCGCAGATGGCGCGCCGCAGCGATTACCTTGAGCGCCCCGATATCCGCATCGCGGTAGAGCGTCTGCCGCGGCAGATTCGAGAGCTCGACTGGATCGGGATCGATCAGCGCAAGTTCGCTGACGCCGCCGCGCACCAAGGCCATCGCGGACGGCACTCCGAGTCCGCCGACGCCGACAATCAGTACGCGTTGATTTTTGCTCTCGCCCATCGCTCACTCGCAGCGACATCCAGAGCGCGGCGGAAAGGGCGAAAAAAGAAAACCCTCTCCTCAGATAATAAGGACGAGGGTTGGCACAACTCTCGCCTTATCTTCCAAGACTCCTTCGTGGAGTCCCGCAGGATTTAGCACCAGCACCCAATAGGCCGGTTGCTGCGGCATCTTCGGGCCAGTCCCTCCGCCGCTCTGGATAAGGCCACAATTACTGCTCGATAGCCTTATATACACGCTCGACGATGTCAACTCCCGACCGTCCGGTCAGCGCGCCGGCGCCTGGGATCGGTGAGCCGTCAAAAGCTGCGAGCTCTATCGCGACTGCCATCGAGCGTTGCGCTTGTCGCGGGCGGTCAGTGAGTGCTTAAACTAGGGAGCGGTTTCACCGGGATCGGGTTGCGGCGCGAAGCGCTGCCGAGTCGACCCCGAAGCTCTAATCAGGATTCGAGTCGCCGGTGCGGCTCGGCATAACGGAGGAACCCATGCGAGATGTTGTGATCGTCGAGGCGGGCCGGTCGCCCATCGGCAAAAAGAACGGAGCCCTTTCCGGCGCGCATCCGGTCGACCTGCTCGGCCAGGTGATGATGGCGGTGCTGCAGCGCGCGAACGTCGCCCCGAGCGCGGTCGGCCAGGTGGTGGGCGGCTGCATCAACAAGGTCGGCGCACAGGCGATGAGCGTTACGCGCACGGCGTGGCTCGCGGCCGGCGGACCCGCGGAAGTGGCCTGCTCGACGATCGATTCACAGTGCGGCTCGAGTCAGTTCGCGGTCAACCTCGCCGCCAGCATCATCGCTTCGGGCGCCGAAGAGATCGTGATGGCCTGCGGGGTCGAGAACATGAGTCTGTTGCCGATCGGCTCGGATTCGATTGCCGGCGCGCAGGCCGGGATGGGCAAGCCCATCACCCGCAAGTATCGCGAGCACTATGAGTTCGTGAGCCAGTTCGAAGGCGCCGAGCGGATCGCGACCAAGTACGGAATCACGCGGGCGGACGCCGACGGTTTCGGTCTGGAGTCGCAGTTGCGCGCGGCGCGCGCCGTCGCGGAAAAGCGCTTCGAGTCGCAACTGGTGCCGGTCGAGGCGCCGGTCAAAGCCGAAGGCGGCGAAAAATCCACCGAGACCCGCACGATCACTCGCGACGAAGTGCCGCGCAATACGAGCCTGGAAGCTTTGGCCGGGCTCAAGCCGGTCGCGCGCCCCGACGGCATCCATACCGCGGGCTCGGCCTCGCAGGTCGCCGACGGCGCCGCGGCTGTCCTGCTGATGAGCGCGGCCAAGGCGCAGGAGCTGGGCTGCCGCCCGCGCGCCCGCGTGATCGACACCTGCCTGGTCGGATGCGATCCCGTGCTGATGCTCGAGGGGCCGATCCCGGCGACACGGAAATTGCTTGAGAAGAACGGGTTGCGAATCGGCGATATCGACGTCTTCGAGATCAACGAGGCCTTCGCGTCGGTGGTGCTGAGCTGGGCCAAGACCCTCGAGCCGGACATGAACCGCGTCAATCCGAATGGCGGCGCGATCGCGTTGGGCCATCCGCTGGGCGCGACCGGCTGCGGACTGGTCACCAAGGCGATCAACGAGCTCGAACGGACCCACGGTCAACGGGCAATCGTGACGATGTGCTGCGGCGGCGGCCTGGGCACCGGCACGCTGATCGAGCGGGCCTAGCGGGCCCGGGAGAAAATCGATGCGTATTGGATTCATTGGTCTCGGCAACATGGGCGGCCCGATGGCGCTCAACCTGCTCAAGGCCGGACACACTCTCGTGGTTCACGACGTGCGCCGCGCCGCCGCGGAACCTCATCTGGCGGGCGGCGCGAAATGGGCCGACACACCGGCGGATGCCGCCAAGGACGCCGAACTCGTCCTGACCTCGCTGCCCGGACCGAAGGAGGTCGAGGCGGTCGCGATCGGCGGCGAAAACGGCATCATCCACGGGATCGGAAAATGCGCCGTGTATGCGGATCTCTCGACCAACTCACCGACTTTGATTCGGCGGCTGCACGCTACCTTCGCAGAAAAGGGTATCCCGATGATCGACGCGCCCGTGAGCGGCGGCGTACCGGGCGCGCGCAACGCGACGCTGGCCGTGATGGTCGGTGGCGACGAACAGATCTACAACCGGATCAAACCTGCGCTCGACGGCATCGGCGACAAGGTCTCTTATGTTGGCGCGATCGGCGCGGGCGCCGTCGCCAAGCTGGTCCACAACATGATCGCAATCTGCAGTATGCAGATCCTCGCCGAAGCCTTCACGATGGGGGTCAAGGCGGGCGTCCCTGCCGAGGCGCTCTTCACCGCAGTGCAGAACGGCGCCTACGGCCAGGGGATGCTGTTGCGGGCGCTGCCCAAGGTGATCTTCAAGGGCAACTTCGATCGCGTCAGCTTCGCGCTCAAGCTGGCGCGCAAGGATCTCGCGCTCGCGACGCAGCTCGCGCGCGAAAACGACGTCGGGATGCCGCTCGCGAGCCTGGTCGAACAGGACCTCCTTGCGGCGGTGACGCACGGACTCGGCGAGAAGGACTCGAGCGCGGCCTTCACCGTGCAGGAGGATCGCGCGGGCGTCAAAGTCCGCGTCTGAGCAATTCGCAACAGACTGAGTGAAGAGATAACGCGATCGCGCGACAGAGGTATCCGCATCATGGCCGATGATTTGACTAAAAAAGGCATGGAAGTCCGCACGCAACTATTTGGCGAAAAAGCCGCCAAGGCCGGTCACGCTTATCTGAGCGAATTCGACCCGGGCTTCGCCGACTTCCTTAACGACCAGGTTTTCGGCGCGGTCTGGGGCCGTCCCGGATTAGCGATCAAGACCCGCTCGATGATCACGATGGCGGCGCTGACCGCGCTCGGCCGCGCTCCCGAACTGAAGATTCACATGCGCGGTGCGCTCAATCTCGGCATCCCGAAAGAAGAGATCAAGGAGCTGATCATCCATCTCTCGCAGTACAGCGGCGTGCCGACCGCGGTCGAAGCGATGCGGGTCTATCGCGAGGTGACGGAGCCCAAAAAAGCCTAGCCGAAACTTTTCCGCTGAGTGTCATTCTGAGCGGAGCGAAGAATCCCGGAATGCTCTCGCCTTTGCAGAGCGCGCGAAGTAAAGCAAAAAATGAAGATCGGCATTCTCTTCACGGTCAATGAGCATAGCGTCGATCCGGCGAGTCTCGCGCGCGAGATGGAGGCACTGGGCTTCGAATGGGAAGAACATACTTGACTCATCAGACTTAGACTGTCAAGCTTTCGCCCATGCTTACGAACGAGGGGCCGCCGCGCGTCCTTTTGCGGATTGGCCTCGATTCTGGAATCTCTACGACATGATTCAGTTCATGGCGTGGCAGT
>DATGHL010000048.1 GCA_035308025.1 Candidatus Binataceae bacterium | reverse complement strand
GCGCCGCCTCGTCGGCTGGCACGACCTGACCACAATCAGCGAACAACCGGAGGCAGCGTAATAGCAAGTTGATACTTCAACCGCTCAACTCGTCGCCTGGCCGATGCTTACTGCTTTTCCACCACTTGACCGACACTACCTATGCGATGCGCGGGGGATGATCATCGTGGCGGTTGCGGACCTTGGCGCGAAGGTGTTGGTCGCCGGATCGTAAAGCTCGGTGGAAGCGAGCGGGACGGTGATCACCTCGTAATCTTTGAGCATGCGGTCGTTGTAGCCGCCAGTCAGTAGGATTTTGCCGGCATTGGGTCCCGATGTGATCGCGGTCGCAGTATGCCGGCTCCGGCCCACGTTCACTGGCGGCCCCAAGTCAAACCGGTTGTTCGCCGGGTCGTAAATCTCACCCTCATTGTGCGGCAAGTAATCGCCGCTTTGAATCTCGTCATATGAAGCCCAGATAAACCCTCCAGCGAACAGAATTTTTCGCGCATTCCGCCCTGAGCTGATGACGGTCGCTGTGAGATCAGTGCGCTCAACCTGCATCCGGGGTCCGGGCACGAAGCTGTTGAGGCGAGGAAGATAGATCTCTGATGAGCCGGCGTCCGCGATTAGAATCTCACCTTCTCCAACGTCGGTGGCCGTATGATGATCGGTGCGATCCTTGATCAGGTTTGGGCCCCGATTGAAGCGATTCGTGGCCGGATCGTACAATTCGGTCGTATGTCGAGCGCCCCACTCAGCAGATCCGCCCGCCACCAGCACTTTCTTCCGATTTGGACCGGCCATGATCACATTTGCGCTTGCGCCGGATAACCCTTTGTCCAAAGGCGGCGCAGTCAGGATGAATCGATTCGAGATCGGATCGTAGGATTCAGCGACATACTCGGAAATACGCTTGCCAGGTTCGCTGCCCACGATGAGTATCTGTCCCCACGTCGACTGACTCGGCGCGATTGCGGACCCCGCCCAAGCCACTGTCCGCGCGAATAGCATTGCGCCAGCAACGGCAGCGGGAAATGCGCCGGTTCATGTGCGCTCCTCCTGATCGGTGCACTCGAGGCATTTGCTGTGCAGGCCGCCGAACCCTATCGACAGATCCCGCACAAGTCTCGCCGGTAACCCCCGAAACCGGAATCTTAGCGTCGTTCGAAGCGAGCCCTCTCCTCCTCGCGTTGCGTTCCCAGCCCGCGAGGATGCGCGGAGCCGGCAGCGGTAATGTTCCGAAACTCTGCTGCGGCGCCTTTATAGTCTCCATTGTTGAGCAGCAATAGAAGGGTCAAGCCTCTGAAAGCGCCGACACCAAGATTGTATGCGAGGCTAACCAATGCATCGAATTGATTTTGCGTGAGCGGAATCTGAACGTCGCGGTTAACCGCGTCTTCGGCCTGGCTCAAATCTCCGCGAAGCAATCGTGCAGCCTGGCTTCTGCTTATCCCGTTCGGCCCCCATTTCTCGCGATCGACATCCGTCACGGGACCTGATGGAGCTCGTGTCCGAAGCCAATAGTCGCGTTTGGGGGTCGCGCCGCATCGTTGTACGGGATCGCGCTGAAGTTCTCTATAGGCGGTCTCCAACCAATCGATCAGATTCTCGCTCACTCGCATACTATTTCCAGCGTTGAAGCGCGTCAGCGCCTGGATTGTTGCATCGCCTCGCTCGATCAGACCAGTCTGAGGCAGACAACTACGCTGCTGGAAATCCCGTATTGCCCCGACGGTCTCGCTGGTGACCCGCCCGTCAACGCTGACAAAACGATCGCCGCGCCCTACGCCAGCCTCGCGCATCCTAAAGAAAGAGGCGAGGGCAAGTTGAATCGGGACATTCGTGATTCGGTGGGAGATGTGGTGCAGGGCGCGGCTCTTCGCATCAGGGTGAAGTCCTTCACCTGGCGCTGGCCGCAACGCTGCGAATCAAAAGAATGCCAGCCCTCGGGTTGCTGGCCCGGACGCCCCGGTTATGCGATTCTGCGCTGGCGCGCTGAGCCGCAACGCCGATGCCCGAAGAAATAAATCTTCGCGATCTCGACCTCTCCCGGATAATCCGCTCGGGCGATCACGTGGTCTGGGGACAGGGCAGCAGCGAACCGGTGACGCTGGTCGAGAAACTGCTTGAACAACGCCACGCGATCGGACGACTCGGCGTCTTTCTCGGCGGCCTCTGCTACAGCAATGCGCTGAAACCCGAGCACGCCGATGTAATCGAGTTCACCGCGTTCGGCGCGATCGGCTCGCTGCGGCCGCTCTCGGCCGCCGGCGTCCTGCGGATAATTCCGCTTCACCTGTCGCAGCTCCCCGGCTATCTGCTCGACGGCATCATCCGCAGCGATGTGGTGTTCCTGCATCTGAGCGCGCCTGATGAGCAGGGTCACTTCAGTTACTCACTCGGCAACGACTACCTGCAGTTCGCGATGAAGCGGGCGCGCGTGGTGATTGCGGAGGTCAACGATCAGGCGCCCTGGACCTATTGCGAGGGCGCGCTCGACCCGGCGCGGATCGATTACATCGTCCGCACGTCACGGCCCGTGATGGAGATGCAGCCGGCGCCGTTCGGACCGGTCGAGCAGGCGATCGCGCGTAATGTCGCCAACTATGTCGAGGACGGCACGACGATCCAGCTCGGGATCGGCGCGATCCCGGATGCGGTGCTGGCGGGCGTCACCGATCGCCGCGACCTCGGCATCCATTCGGGACTGGTCGGCGATCGCGTGATGGAGCTGATCGAGCGCGGCGTCGTCACCAACGCACGCAAGCCAATCGATACCGGCATCACGACCTGCGGCACGCTGCGCGGCACCAAACGGCTCTACGACTTCGCCCACAAGAACCGCGCGATTCGTCTCTTCACCCTGATGCATACCCATCGCGCGGAAATCCTCTCGCAGCTCGACAAACTGGTTGGCGTCAACTCCGCGGTCGAAGCCGATCTGACCGGCCAGATTGGCGCCGAAGTGGCTGACGGCGTGCATGTCGGCGCCGTCGGCGGCCAGGGCGACTTCGTGCGCGGCGCGCAGATGGCGGCGCGGGGCCGCTCGATAATCGCCTTTCCGGCGACCGCGCGCCGGGGCAAGGTGAGCCGAATCGTGACGCGGCTCTCGGGACCGGTCACCACCGCGCGCAGCGACGCCGATCTGATCATCACCGAGCATGGGGTCGCCGACCTGCGCGGCCAGCCGCTCCTGGAACGGGTGCGCCGCATGATCGCGATCAGTCATCCGGACTTTCGCGAGGCGCTCGAACGCGACGCCAATGCGCTGATGCGCCGGAGCTCACCGAGTTAAGGCGCGCGACTCACGCAGAAAATCGCTTTACCGTCTCGCAACGGAGTAGACTTTTATGCCAACTACAGTGGAAATCGGTGCTGAGCTCGAGAGCTTTCTTCGCGGCTATATCGACGCCTTCAATCGTGAGGATGTCGATCACCTCTCGGACTGCTTCGCTCTACCCTACGCCTGGGTCTCGGGAGAGCGCGGTCTGACGCTCACGAGCGATGAGGGCGCGCATCAGAGGTTCTTCAGCAGCATAACGATCGATCTGAAGGCGCGCGGCTGGGCGCGCTCGGCGGTTGATCGCTTCAAGACCTTCGTCTTCGCCGACAATCTCGCCATGATCGTCGCCGACTATACGCGCTACAAGAGCGATGGCGCAGTACTCGAGCGCGGACGTGCCTGCTACACCGCGCGGCGTGACGGCAAGTCCTGGAAGTTCGTGACCCTGAGCGAAGTCAAGCCGCCCTTCCTGGGCCCCGGCGACTCGCCGCGTCCGTAACTCGCCGCGACTCAGTTTCTTCCGGCGCTAGTGCATAATCCGGCTGAGGCCGCCGGGAGTTGAGTCCGTCGGCCCCGCGGCCGCCGACGGACTCCTGCCGGGCCCGCGCGCTTATCCAGACTGCTTGGGCGCCTGCGGCACGCGCGGTGTAATCATCGAGGGTAACTCGAACGTAATCGCCTGCGGCGTTTCGCAGACCGCGTCGCTGCAGGCCTGAAAGCGCAAAGTGCCACGGATACTGTATGGCCCGGGTTTAATCATATCGCCCAGCGGCGCCAGGAATTTGACCGGCATCGGCGGACTCCACTTGATTCCGACCTTGCCCAGCGCCCGCACCTCACTACTGTAAACCGGCAGCGTCTCGTTCAACGCTTTGAGATGAAGCTGTTGCGGCGCCGGCAGCTCGAGCGACTGCTCGCCAATCAGCGGACTCTGCAATTCCAATTCGGTCGCCTCTAATAGTTGCTCGTGAGCGGTTTGCCATAGATGTGCCCGCCGGGCTTCACGCGCGCTCCAGCGAGAGCCCGATCTCCTGGCCCGGATAACAGCGATCGGCCGATAGCGCAACGACTGCATCAACCCGCTCTCCCTCGATCTCGACCGCGTTGCCAAGCCCCTCATTGAAATGCCGCAGCAAAACCTGCGACGCTGACGGCCGATACTCATAATTGGGCAGGAACAGTTTATCGCGCACCGTGCCGTCGGTTGCGAGCAGATAGTCGCCCGGCCACGGCATTCCGTACATCATCGGATGATCGGCCGGAATATTGGTGTTGAAGATCCCGAAGGCGCGGATGACCTTACTGCCGGCGTCCGACAAAAGTGGGTATTCGAGTTTGTAGGTCGCGGCGAAATTACGCAGTATCTCGCGCGCGTCGTGGGTAATCGCCGCAACGTTGATGCCGTGGGCCTTGAGCTTTGCGCCTGAATTTTGCAGCTCGACGAGCTGGTCGCGACAATAGGGTCACCAGTCGGCGCTGCGGCTGAAGACCAGCAGCAGGCCATTGGGTCCCATCAAGTCGTGGAGCGAGCGCTGGTTGCCGAATTGATCGGGCAGAGTGAAATCCGGGACGCGTTCGCCAACTGCCGGGCCGGTCTTGAAACCGTCGTTCTGGGCCTCAACGAAATCCACCCAGTCGGGCGTCGTGATGTCGGCGCCGCCCGCGCCCATTTGACGGACGATCTTGTGTAGAATCTCAACTTTTCTTTCAGCTTCCATACTGCCGTCGCCCTTTCGAATATTGTGCCCAGACGATCGCGACAATATCGAATTTGGAACGAAAGGTCAAACGAAACAACGGGAAGGGTTTCTTCGCCACTCACAGACGAAGTATTGCCGTATCGGCGTCGGGTTATTGAATACGAGCCTATTAAAGAGCTACCCTTGGATGGTCGTTCCAGTTGGTGCTGTGATGGCGGGTATGAAGAAATTCGACCGTGACGAGGTCCTCGGGCGCGCCATGACGCTGTTCTGGCAACGCGGCTACGCAGCGACCTCGATCGGCGATCTGGTCCACGCGATGGGCATCAACCGGGGCAGCATCTACGCCACCTTCGGTAACAAGCGCAGTCTGTTCCTTGCGGCGCTCGAACGTTATGGGAGGGAGTTCGCCGCGCCGATGTTCGCGGCCCTCGAAGATCCAGACCCGCGCCGCGCGATCGAGCGGATGCTGGAAGCGATTATCTCACGCACAAGCGATCTGCGATGGCCGCGCGGATGCCTGCAGACCAATACGGCGCTGGAATGCCCGGGCGTCGGCGACGCGATCGCCCGCACGATCGCGAACGGAATCGGTTGGCAGGAATCCGCGATCTACGAAGTCTTGCGACGCGCGCAGAGCGCAGGCCTCCTCGACCCGACAGAGGACGCGCGCGGCCTCGCGCGCTTCTTTGTCGCCGTCGCGCAAGGCATGAACGTCGTCAACAAGGCAACCGGCGACACCACGATGCTGAACGACATGGTCAAAGCCGCGATGAGCGTGTGGAAGCGCCCGGCCCAAAACGTCGCGGCCGGCTGAACCGTCTGTCATCACTATTTT
Source organism: Candidatus Binataceae bacterium (assembly GCA_035308025.1). Classification (NCBI taxonomy): domain Bacteria; phylum Candidatus Binatota; class Binatia (SeqCode); order Binatales (SeqCode); family Binataceae (SeqCode); species Binataceae bacterium (SeqCode). Next base: position 56,133 of record DATGHL010000048.1, on the reverse strand, counting down.
GAAAGAGTGAGGAGTACTATGAAATACAACGGCAAATGTCATTGCGGGCAAGTCGCCTTCGAGGTCGAGGGCAATCTCGAAAGCGCGATCGAGTGCAATTGCACTATTTGCTCCCAGTCAGGCTACCTGCACTGGATGATCGAGCCGTCGCAACTGCATATGAAAACCCCGTTGGACAAGGCCAAGCTCTATCTCTGGGGCACCGGTCAGGCGCGCCATTACTTTTGTCCGAAGTGCGGAGTAGCAGTGCTGCGCAACCCGCGCACCGACCCCGACAAAAAATACTCCGTCAATGTCCGCTGTCTCGAGGGCGTCGATATCGCGAAACTCAAACTGTCGCAGTTCGACGGACTCAACAAACTCAAGGTTTAGCTTTCATCCGAGTTCCCTAAAAGCAGCCAACTGATTCCCCTGCCGCCTCGGCTTGATCTGCTGGGCGCTCGCCGCCAAGGTGTTGCAACGAGGTGATCAATGGCTGTCACAACTCTGAGAGCGCTTAGCCACACGTGGCGCCGGGCCGCCGGGATCGTCTGCGTCTTGCTGACGATCGCGCCGGCCGCGTTCGCCCTCGATAATCTTCAGGCCACTGACGGCCTCAAGGAGGCGTTGACCAACGCGACCTCCGGCGCCGCCGGACTGCTCGGACAGCCGGGCGGCTATTTCGAGAATGCCGCGGTAAAGATTCTGCTGCCCAAATCGTTGCAGCCGGTCGCGACCGGGATGCGCGCGCTCGGCCTAGGACCGCAGATCGACAAATTCGTCTTGAGCATGAATCAAGCGGCCGAAGCCGCCGCGCCCAAGGCCGTGCCGATCTTCCAGGATGCGATCACGAAGATGAGTTTTGGCGACGCCCAACGGATCGTCAGCGGCGGCGGAACCTCGGCCACTGACTATTTCAAGAGCAAAACTTCGGGCGAGCTGACCGACGCTTTTACCCCGATCGTCAAACATGAGATGCAAAAATACTCGGTCTCGCGACAATACGAGGCGCTGATGGGCAAGTCGCAGTCCGCCTCGCCGTTGGGCGGACTGCTCGGCGGCGGCGCCTCACAAAAGCTCGATATCGATCACTACGTCGTCAGCAAAGCGCTCGACGGACTGTTTTACGAGGTCGGCCAGGAGGAGAAAAAAATCCGCACCAACCCCGCCGCCCAAGTGACTCCGCTCTTGCGCCAAGTCTTCGGGAGTAAGTAGTAGAAACGACTAAAAGAGGCAGAGGAAGCAAACATGTTTGAGCCTTGGAAAGGAAATCATTATTGCGCGACGCGGTTGCTGCTCCTTGGGGAGAGTTGCTATTCTTGGGAAAAGAACGGGCAACACAAAGACCCCACACAAAATCACTCAATTGATATCATCGAAGGGGTCATATACAACTTCGCTGGCGGCAGCCACTTCTCGAAATGCCTGTCGCGAGCACTCTGCGCCGAGCATGATCCTTCTCCAAAGCGTTTGGAGTACTGTTGGGACCGGGTGGCCTTCACGAACTATGTTCCCATCGCTCTTTCTGGAGTGAATGATCGTCCAAAACCTGAAATGTGGCAGCAAGCGAAACAAGAGTTTTCCCAGGTTCTCAACCTTCTCGAACCAAAGCGCATCATCGTTTTCGGACGGACAATGTGGGCAAATATGCCTGATAACACCGTTGATTGCTTCGACAGAGAAGGCGATGTCCAAACCTACCGTTTGTCCTCGGGTGAGCTTTGCTATTGTCGGGCTGTAGACCATCCACGCGCTGGCCTCGGCTGGCAAACCTTGGCCGGTATCATTCACTTTGCGTGCGGGGATGCGTTTACCGAGCCGAAATAAGTAGTCGTTCAACTCCCGTCCGCCATAAGAGGGCGGAAGCCGATCGGAACCGTTCCGTCACTGGCGCTTAAGCCGCCGAGGGTCGCGTATAGTTCCGAGAGCGAGCGCGGGCCGTCGACGCGCTGCGGAGAACCCGAGCGGGTCAGCCAGACATTCGCTTCCGCGACACTCAACTGGCGAAACTCGATCTGCGAGAGGCATCGGCCCGGCCGAGTGACCGCGGGATTGAGTTTGCCCAGTTCTTCATTAGTAGTAATGAGAATCATCAACTTCCGCCCCTGACCGAGGAGGCCGTCGGTCAGGTTGAGCAGCCGCGAGAGTCCCTGCCCAAAACGGCGCCGCGCGTCGATCCCCATCATCTCGCCGGCGTCTTCGAGTATTATCATCCGCCATTTCGACGCATCCTCTTCATCGTCATCCTCATGCGTGAGTACTTCCATCAGATAGCTCGCGCTGCCGAACAAGCGCTCGGGATCGACTACACATTCAAAGCGGCACCAATCCCGCCAGGCCCACGCGAGCGCGCGGACGGCGTAAGTTTTCCCGGTACCCGGCCGCCCGTGCCAGAGCAGCAGCCGACCGTGATGCGCGTCCGGGGTAAAACCGTCCATCAGCGCGGCGAGCGCAGCCTGCGTCTCCCCCGCGTAGTTCGTGCTGACGTCGTCCCAGCGCACAACCGCGATCTTCCTTGCATTGGCGTTCGGCCCGCCGTCTTCGTTATGCCAGAAAATAAATGGAAGCGCGGGCTCAATGCCAACCGGGATCGGCGGAAATGCTGCCTCGACCTCGCCGACGACCTTTTCTGCGACGTCGACGGCGCTCGCCGCGACCTCGATAATAGTTCGGCTATCGCCCTGAACCACGCGGACTATCGCACCGGTATCGCGCCGGCGAATGACCACGAATCGCCACTTCGGAATTTCGGACCACATGATGAGTTCGCCGCCGATGGAATCTGGCGCCAGCCGCGTCTCGGTGGCGTCCAGGTTGCGCTGAATCAGCACGCTCAGCCCGTGGGTATAGGCGATCGATCGGAAGGCCACATCCGTGGCGTCGCTGCCGCGATTGCAATCAAGTTGCCAGTTCACCGTCGCTGGTGGATACCCTTGCTTTGCGTCCACTGTCCCCTCCGCAAAACATGCCATTATGACAGGCTGCAGGGGATCGCACAGCAAGCTTACATTGCACGATTGAATTTGCGTGCGGCGCTCCATAAAACGCATGGGAGGAGCGCGCTCATGGACCAGCACCTCACCCGCGAGATTCTCTGGACATCGCGGTCGCTGAACATGTCGGCTCAGAAGCGGCTCACAAGCCGGAGAAAAACCGATAAGCCTAGGAGCTTCGATGGTAACGCAGATTATCTTCAGCCTCTGCATCCTTGTTTCCCTGGGCGTCTTTTTCTACCAGCTTTGGCGCCGCTTTCAGCTCCTGCGGAGCGCTGCCCCAGTTTCCCGCTTCGACCGCATCCCCGAACGCGTTCGCGCCGTGCTGGTCTACGCCTTTGGCCAGAGGAAATTCGTGCGCAGCAATCCGGGCGCCGAGCGCTCCGCCGGCTGGATGCACTTTTTCATCTTCTGGGGCTTTATCATCCTCGCGATCCAGATCATCACGATGTTCGGCCGGGGCTACTCGGACTCATTCGTTGTTCCCGGCTTTAGCCTGGATCTCCTCGGCGGCCCATACTTGCTGCTCCGCGACTTCATGGAAGGGGCTGTCCTGATCGCGGTTGGGGTGGCGCTGGTGCGATGGGGAATCACGCATGCGCCGCGACTTTACGGCTTTCTTCCACCCGAACGCCGCCTGCGCGAGAAATCCCACTGGGAGGCCTATGTCATCCTGCTTTTGATCGCGACCATCATGGTGACAGGCCTCGTCTATGATGGCGGACGAATCGTTTCTGACCCGGCCAACAGGCTGATTGCTCAGGGGGCCCGCTGGGAGCCGCTCTCAGCCTTGGTGGGCCGCGGCCTGGCGAAAGTTCTGGGCGCCAGCGGGGCCTTGCAGGCGAGCAACGTCGCCTGGTGGGTGCACAACCTCGTCATTCTGGTCTTTTTGAACTTGCTCCCTCCCTCGAAACACTTCCACATTATCACCGCAATCCCGAACATCTTTTTCGCGAAACTCGAGCCCAAGGGGCAGCTCTCGAAGCAGGACCTCGAAAATGATTCCCGCTTCGGCACCTCGCACATCGATCAATTCACGTGGAAGCAGATGCTCGACATGTTCAGTTGCACAGAATGTGGCCGCTGCTCCTCGAATTGCCCGGCCACCGCCACCAATAAGCCGCTGGCGCCGCGTCAGTTGCTGCTCGATCTGCGCGACTACCTCTACCAGCATCAGGACGAGGTGATTGAAAAAAGGAGCCACCCTAACACCGCGGAGGGCGCGGAACCGGCCGAGGTCGGAGAAAATATCGTCGGTTCCGTCATCCACGACGACACACTGTGGGCTTGTACCACCTGCCGAGCCTGTGAGGAGGCCTGTCCTCCAATGATCGAGTACGTCGACAAGATCGTCGATATGCGCCGACATCTGGTGCAAGAGGAGGCCCGTTTCCCTAAGGAGCTTACCCGCACCTTCAAGAACATGGAGACGCAATCCAATCCGTGGGGGCTCGATTCCGGGCAGCGCTTCGAGTGGGCCGAACGGATGAACGTCCCGACCCTTGCCGACAAACCCGACGCCGAGTTCCTCTACTACGTGGGCTGCGCCGGCGCCTTCGATGATCGCAACAAGAAGACGACGCAGGCCTTCGTCCGCGTACTGCAGAAAGCCGGCGTAGACTTTGCTTGCCTCGCGCGGGAGGAACCTTGCAACGGCGAAACCGCCCGCCGGCTCGGAAACGAGTACCTTTACCAGACGATGGCCCAAACGCTGATCGAAACTCTCAACAACAACAAAGTTCGTAAGATCATCGTGAACTGTCCCCACTGTTTCAACACGATCAAAAACGAGTTTCCGCAATTCGGTGGTTCGTACGAGGTCATTCATGCCGCCGACCTCGTGCAGCAATTGATCGCTTCGGGGCGTCTCAAGATCTCTGAGGAATTCCCGAAGCGGACCGTATACCACGACTCTTGTTACTACGGCCGTTACAACGACGTATATGACGAGCCACGGATGTTGCTCAACCGCGCCGGGGCTCAAGTTCACGAGATGGAACGCCATCGTAAATTCGGCATGTGCTGCGGCGCCGGTGGAGGGCGGATGTGGATGGAGGAAGACCCGGATAAGCGGGTGAATCTGCTGCGCACCGAGCAGGCTCTTCAGACTGACCCCGAGGTCATCGCCGTCTCCTGCCCGTTCTGTATGACGATGCTCGGCGACGGTATCAAGGCCAAAGAGCTAGAGGAGAAGGTCCAGACCCTCGACGTAATGGAAATCGTCGACAAGGCCACCTGGCCCGGTGATGCAGAGGCTTGAAGCGACCTTCTTCGGAGAGAGGAACGCAGCTATTGTAGCGCCGCTCGATTAGATTGATAGGCGGCGTGCTTGCGCCGCACTTACGTCGTTTCTTCGCCCTGGAGACGTTAGGACCTGCCTATTACCTCCAAAAAAATCGGTCTGCTAGGGCATCACGGACCTCGCACCGATGTCAACAGAATTCTGTCCGTATCGCACCGGACAAATTGCTGAGTTCGCCTCCAATGTTCACTGGGATTGAACACGCTGTTCAATCTATTTGAACGCCGCACGTAGTGGATGCAACGGAGCAATCAAGCTCGATCGCAGCCATGCGCAAGAGGAAATAAGTCAATGAGTCAAGCTCTTTTGACCCGCTCAGATCTAACGGCGCTTTTCAACGATCTGGGTGGGGCTCAAGCGTTCAAATCCTCGCTGGCGGCCATCGGAAACGACCGCGACCTACTCTGTTTATTCGCAAGGTATGTCCACTTTAATTCTATCTTCGCCGCTGGCGTCGCCAATCTTGTCGGTGCAATCGCATCCCGTCCCGACCTCTTTCAAAACCCCATCGAGGAGACGGCGCTCACTCGTGATTGCAGCGTTCAAGTCGCGTCCTACTTTTTCGCCACGATCATTGACGAATTCGGCGGAAAAGCCGACCCGCGCCGCGCTACACACCGACTGCTCGCACAAACCGCGCTCAAGCTTTCAGCTCAGTTTTTCAACCATCCGCCGCCACATTTGGATCAACTCGCGCCATTGAATTCCGCGACCCTCGCCGCCGTCATTGCTGTTCTTGACGGCTACGGGCTGGCGCAACCGATGAATGAGGAAAAGCTCTTCAGATCGATGGGTTTTCATCTTGGCTCTGAACTGTACGCTGACCGGGAGTTTTGCGTCCTCGACGAGTTCCTTCGGTCTCACTATCCTCGGCTTGTCGAATATCTGCAGAATAGTTCTAAGCTCGACGGATATAGTGGTGACTCTTGGGTCCGCATTCACACCAGCTTGGAGGCTGATCACTTCGCCCTTACGCTGAGCGGCTGCAACAGCGCGCTTCAATATTATGCCGGCAGGTCCAGACTCGCGGATTTGAAGAGCTGGATTTTAGACGGCTTTCATCATTTCCGCTCGGTGCAATCAAGCTTTATGCGCAACTTGATGGTTGAGGACAATTCGTAAGGCCGACAAGCCCACATAACTAGTAGTAGATTATGGTTTCTGGGAGTTTGACCATGAATGCAAGTGCAGGTACCGCGCCACAGACGAGCTTAAGTTTTCGACCGCTTACCTGGCTCAAGAACAATCAACGTCTTGCGATGCTGATCGCGATAACCAGTTTAGGCTGCTTACTTGTTTTCTTGTTAGTTTTCAATGTCCAGGTTCTGACGTTTTTGTCGATTACCAAGCAGATGACCCATCCCTGGGAGCGCTGGGAGCTCGCGGCGTTAGTCTGGACATTCTCTTTTGGCTTTGTGTATTTCATAGATTTTCCTTATGTTCCGAATCGGAGCATAGCGAATAAGTTAATCAGTCTGCTCAGTTTGGTGCCCGTTATACTTACCATTCCGGCGGCATATTGCCTGTTGCGGCAGAGATTTCTACCGCACTTTTGCCTGGTGTTAGCTTTGGCGACACTGTTGTTTGTAACAGATAGTCTTTTGTATCGTCTTCACGAGGACCGGGACATTAAACTCCAATATCTCGAGACCACAGTGTTGGCGGATACGCCAATGCTCTTGGCATTAATCGTTCTAGGGATTTATTTATGGAGCTTCGGTCAGCTCAAAAGTGAAAATCCAGACGTGTTTCTTGCCGGTGCGATCGCGTTTCAGCTTGTGGCCTCAAATGCGATTTTCGTTTTGATTCAATCGCGCGTAATCCATAAAGTTCGTGAGCGGCTCGCGAGCAATCCGGCCTGAGGCATTATTTTGACACTGACCTTTAGGAAAAGTGTCCGGCACTCTTCCGCCAATGAAATTGGCTCTTGGTTTTGCCAAGGCGGAGAACACCTGGATGGAGAGCCAAGTCCGCAACGCTCGCGGTCGGCTGCCCCGTCGGTATGACCATGATGCAGGATGCGCTTAAATCCCGCTCACTCGAAGATTCAGATGCGCGTGCGCGAGCTCGCCGAGCTAATCGCCGAATCGACCGGAGCAACTCAGACGTAAAGATCAGATTGAGCCGACGGAGGGCAGGATCGGGGCTAATCTGCGGCATGCCAATGTAAATCGGCCTCTCCGCAGCTAGCATCCCGCAGGCTTTTGACGCCACCTTCCCCGGAATATTAATATGCCCATACATGCTTGTTATGCTAACCGTAACCTTTCCTGGCTTACGCGAGCTTGGGTATGATTCTCAAGGCGGAAGGAGACTGATTTGTCACGTAAGAGCTTCCCTGCCGCCTTTGGGTTGGCGCTGGCGATTGCGCTCGTAGAGCTGGGTGGTCTGGCGTGCGCGGCGACCAGTTACTCGCTCAAGCTAATCTCCACCTTCGACTTTCCCGGAGCTTCAATCTTTCCGGCCGGAATTAACAACGCCGGCGATATCGTTGGGGCGGAACAGGATAACTCAACTTTTTCAATCTTCGGCTTCGAGCGCTTCGCCGATGGCGAGTTCGCGCCGCTCGTTGACTTTCCGGGCTCGCAGACCACGGTCGCCACAGGAATCAACGATCACGGCCTCGTTGCCGGGCAGTATGGGCTGGCTAACGGTCAATTCTTTGGTTTTTTCCTGGAAACCGGCAAATACGACAAATTTGACTCGGGAACCCTTTGCGGCGGTCAGCCTTGCGACACCGACGTCAGCGGAATCAATAACCATGGTGATTTTGTCGGGAGCTTTCAGTCGGACGACGGCCTTCAGCCCTTCGTCGATGTTGGCGGCGTTGCCACTACGGTGATGGCGCCGGACTCCGCGACCGTGGCGTTTTTCAATGCCATTGATAACGGTTCTTTGGCCGCGGTCGGGAACTACCTGGACGGTGATGATAATGGCCACTCATTTATCTATATCGTGGCGACGCGGGCGATCGCCCTGATAGATATTCCCAGCGCAACACAGACCTTTTTGTCGGGCATCAACAGCCAGCGGACGCTTGCAGGATACTACGTTGACGCGGAAAACATCGGCCATGGCGTCGTCGTGGTCGGCAAAAAACTGCTTTTCTTCGATTACCCAGGTGCTATTTCCACCAGCCTCACCGGGATCAACGATCGCAATGCCATCTGCGGCAGCTACATCGACGACTTGGGCATTAGCCACGGTATGATCCTGCGACTGGTCACAACGACCACTTCGACCCCTTAAGACTCTCCCTGCAATTCACCAAACAGCCTCTTAAAGTTTTGAATAGCCGATTTCACTCTGTTTTGCCTTGGAGTAACAACAGCATGCCAATGGCTTGCACGATTCGCGAAGATCGTGCTCGCCCCTGCCGCGTGAACTGTGGCCGCCTTACTGATCAGCGCCGAGGCGACGGCCAGCGTCAGGCGGCGGCGCGAATCTCCCCTGGAATGCGTTCTCTAAGCTCGTTGAAGGCGGCTGCGACAAAGCCTTTCATCTTTTCGACGTCGGGCAGCAGCCGAGCATCCGCCATCATCGAAAAAAGGATGTTCTGGTTGTAGCTGCTGATCGCGACGCCATAACCGAGGTTACCGCCCAGCGGCAGCAGCCCGACCATGTCCACAACTTTATAGCCGGCGAAATACCATTGCGCCTGCGGACCCGGTACGTTCGTCGCGACAAAGTTGATTCCCGACGGTGGCATGGCAAAGCCGCGCGGCGTGGGTTTCCAGTCCGTGGCTTTGATCATCGCGGCCGTCAATTCCACGCCGATCGCGCTGATACTGCTCATCGCGCCCATCACCGCGGGCGGGATCGTTTCACTCATGCCGGAGAGCCGCTCCATCTTAAAAGGCGCGCCGGAAGCCTTGATGCGGGCAGTTTCGGCGGCGATCTGCTTGAGCCGCTCAACAATATCCATCGGCGCCGCCGGCGTCGTCGGCATCATCATCGAAACCCGGTTTTCTAAAACCACCTGTTCTTCGGGTCTGCGCACGTTGACCGGACAGCCGAAACGCAGCTTGCCGGTGGTCGCCCAGCCGTGATGGACCAGGTAACGGGCGGCGCCCTCGCCGAGCACGGTCAGCACGATGTCGTTGATCGTGCCGCCGAACGCGGCACGGATCGCGCGGTAATCCGCAAACGGCATCTTGAGATAGCCCAGATTGCGCTCGCTGACGGCGGGGCCAGCGTTCCACGGAGTCGCGGCCGGCGGCTCCGCCATGTCTCCCATCGATTGCATCGCTTCAACCAGCGTTTGCGCCTGCCGGATTGTGCTCGACGGATCGCGCACCAATTCGAGGGCCGTACGGGTGACGCTGTCGATCCCATCGACCACGAGATCGCGCACGGCGCTGAACAATGAAGCCCCGGCGCTCGGCAGCGGTGCCGGGCTCCACGGCTCAGCGGGCTCGTCGGGCGGCGGATGGGCGGTGAAGTCCATCAGCCGATTGAGCATCTCGAAGGCCGAGACGCCGTCGACGATCGCGTGATGCATCGCCCAGACGAAGACCGAGCGTCCCGGCAGCCCTTCGTAGAGCGTGACCCTCCACAGCGGACGCGTCCGGTCCATCAGGCTGCCGAAATGCTCGCGCAGGATTTCGTTGATGGCGTCAGTTTCGCTGATCCCCGGCGTCAGCGAGCGGCGAAAAACGTGGTTCTCGAGCTTGAAGTCGGGGTCGTCCTCGATCGTCGCGTTGGCGAGATTGAACGGCGAAAAGACCAGCCGCTGACGGAAACGCGGACTGATGTGCAGCCGTCGGCGCATGTGATCGAACAGCTTGTCGAAGGGGATCTCACCATCGAGAAAGAAGATGCTTCCGACATGGGTGGGGTTGACCGCCGATTCTCCATAAAGGAAAGAGGCGTCGAGCGGGCTTAAGCGCCGCTTCGGGCCAGTCGCGCTGTTGGGCATTCGGGTTCCTCTTGCGGGTTTCTCCTTCGGTCGTTGGGTTCTTTCGGCCGCCGAGAAGACACTGCGCTTATCGACGATGCGTCAGCCGGGTCCGCATGGTCAAGCCCGCGCGCTGCCAGGTTGTCTCAATCGCGACAGAAACGCACGATTTTGCCTATAGCGCCATCCAGTGTCAAAATCTGCCCGTGTCAAATCCGCGGAGTCCCGATTCTCAAGCTAGTGAGATGGCTGCGGCCGCGGACATTCGCCTCCGCCGATGGCATCCAGGCGACGCCGCCGCGCTGACCCGCTATGCGAACAATCACAACGTCTCGCGCTCGCTCGGCGAACCCTTTCCATTTCCATATACCAACGCCGACGCGGAAGCCTGGATTGCGCTATGCAATCAGACGGATGAGCCCGTACTCAACTTTGCCATTGATCTGAGCGGCGAGGCGATCGGTTCAATTGGTTTCGTGCGGCTTACCGATGTCCGCCGACTGACGGCCGAGATCGGCTACTGGATTGGCGAACCCTTTTGGGGACGCGGCATCGCCACCACCGCGCTAGTCGCCGCAACCACGTATGGGTTTGACGCGCTCGGACTCGCGAGAATCCAGGCGGGCGTTTTCGAGGGAAATCCGGCGTCGGCGCGTGTGCTGGAAAAGGCCGGCTACACCCTTGAAGGCCGCCTGCTGCGCAGCATCATCAAGGAAGGGCGGATTCTCGATTCGCTGCTCTATTCGCGAATCCGCTGACCTCGTCGATCGTCCGCGAGCCGCGGCTCAGCCATGCGCAGAATTGATCCGCAAAAAGGGATAGACTAAAGCGCGGGCTGGCGGCGGAAACGTCCCCTGTCGGCGGCTCGACAAAAACGATTTTTCCTGGAGTAATTATGCCCAACGCCGTTCCGAATCTCGACGAAGAATACAAGTTGGTTCGCGCCTCGCTGTTGCGCGCGGGTCTCGATATGAGCGGCAGCATCGACGCGCTCTATCGCGATTGGCGGCGCTGGCGTGACAAATCGTACGCGCGCTCGACGGCCGACCTCGCTGCGGCGAGCGTTGCCGATCAATGGTGGGCCCGCCATCTGGAGCAATTCCGCGCGCTGATCGATCGTCCGCACGTCGCCGCCCGCGCGGAACGCGTGCGGAAAGATCAGGCCCAGGGTTGAATGGGGGTCAGGAGGCAGGATTAAGGCCGGGGCCCTAGTATTGTTCGTGGGAAAGGGCTAGGATAAGTAATGTAACCGCTCGGATCGTTCTTTTCATCTAGACTCGGGAATCAGCCCGGGTTTTCTGTTCGAGAGCTTCCCGGCACTAAAATCACGGAGGGCAAATGCCCAGCAAATTGTACGTAGGCAATCTGGCCTACTCGGTAACCAACAGCGACTTGGAGAACTTGTTTGCGCAGGCCGGCCAGGTGCAAACTGCCACGGTCATCATGGACAAGTTTTCCGGCCAATCGAAAGGCTTCGGCTTTGTCGAGATGGCGAATTCGGACGAAGCCTCGAAGGCGATCGCGCAGTTCAACGATTCTGAGCTCAAGGGCAGGAATATCAAGGTGAACGAAGCCAAGCCGCGCGAATCGAGTTTTGGCGGCAACCGGAACGGTGGTGGCGGCGGCGGCGGCGGGGACCGCGGCCGCAATCGCTGGTAGTAATTAACTCCGGGGCGGGCCTGCGGGCTCGCCCCGCTTTGAGCATCACTACTAACCGCTTCAGGCGATCTCAACTTAAATCAACCAAGGACCGCGATTTGGAAAAACGCCGCCGAGAACAGACCCGCAAACAGAAGCAGCAGGACAAACAGCAGCGGCGTCTTAAGCGCGACGCTGAGCGCCAGACCAATCCCGGCATGGCTCAGGATGCCGATCTCGCCGGGATGGTTCCGGGACCGCAACCCGATCAGATTATCTCCGACTCGGCGTCAGACTCTCCCCAAGACTCATCCGACAAGTCATCTGACAACTCTTCCGGCGACTAGCAGCTATTCCGCCGCATTTGTGGCAAAATTCTTCCGCATCCTGCGATGGATGCCGGGGGGCGGACGCGGATGGCTCAGGAAATCAAGACCAAGGCGCTCGATCTGGCGTTAAGTCAGATCGAAAAACAGTTCGGCAAGGGCTCGATCATGAAGCTCGGCGAGCAGGCGATCGTGGCCGATATCGCGGTGATTCCCACCGGCTCGCTTGGACTCGACATCGCGCTCGGCGTCGGCGGGCTGCCGCGCGGCCGCGTCGTCGAAATTTACGGCCCTGAATCATCGGGCAAGACCACGCTTGCGCTGGAGTGCATCGCGGAGGCGCAGAAGCTCGGTGGTATCGGCGCGTTTATCGACGCCGAGCACGCGCTCGACGCGAGCTATGCGCGCAAGCTAGGCGTCAATGTCGAGGACTTGCTGATCTCGCAGCCCGACAATGGCGAACAGGCGCTGGAAATCACCGAGACGCTGGTGCAGTCCGGCGCCGTGGACATCCTCGTAATCGATTCGGTCGCCGCGCTGGTGCCGCGCGCCGAGATCGAAGGCGAGATGGGCGAGCCGCAGATGGGCTTGCAGGCGCGGCTGATGTCGCAGGCCCTGCGCAAGCTCACCTCGATCATTTCGCGCTCGCGCACGATCGTAATTTTTATCAACCAGATTCGGATGAAGATCGGGGTGATGTTCGGGAATCCCGAAACCACGACCGGCGGCAACGCGCTGAAATTTTACTCGTCGGTGCGCATCGATATCCGCCGCATCGGCACGATCAAGAGCGCCAACGAAGTCGTCGGCTCGCGCACGAAAGTCAAAGTCGTCAAGAACAAGGTTGCGCCGCCGTTCCGTGAGGCCGAATTCGACATTCTCTACGGCACCGGCATCTCGAAAGAGGGTGAGTTGGTGGATTTGGCGGCAGAGCACAATATCGTCGAGAAACTCGGCGCATGGTACTCGTACGGCGGCGAGCGAATCGGCCAGGGGCGCGAGAATGCGCGCGATCTGCTCAAGGCCAATCCCAAAATCGCCGACGAGATCGAAGCCAAGGTGCGCGACAAGCTCAAGGCGAAAATCGCCGCACCGGCGCCGCTCGCGGAAGACAGCGAGGCCGCAGAGGACGAACCCGCGCCATCGCCGAAACGCCGCGGCTAACCCGCGCTCGCGCGCGGCTCCGGTCGCGGGGCGCTCAGGGCGCGACACTCAGGCGGCCCACCGCGAAGATCACCTTGTAAGCCTTCGCAGGTTGATCGAGCGCGAGCGGACTTAGCTCTTCCACCGTTCCGGTATCACCCTCCAGTTCGGTGGGCGCCTCGACCAGCCGCCCCATAAACAGGCGCTTGAGGAGCTGCTTGCCCTTCATGGTTTTGGGCATCAGCCCCATCGCGATCGCCCCCTTGCGCAACGTCGCGATCGTGCGGCCGCGCATAGAAACGTGATCGATCGGAAACGCGCCTGCGAGCTGCGGCTCGAAACCTTCCGCGCGCATCAATCCGGCCAGTTCCCGCGCGCTCAGATAGCGCGTGCTGAACGGGCTTGGATTGAAGTCTGCGCGCTCGGGATTGGCCGAACAGACGATCAGAGTCCCAGCGCGATCGAGTACCCGGCGCGCCTCGCTGACGAACCGATCGGGCCGCGCAATGTAATAGATCGCTTCAAACAAAATCACGACGTCGAAACTGTGATCGGCGAAAGGGAGCGCCTGCGCATCGAGGCGCACCAAGCCGGCACGCTCGCGATAGTGGCGGCCCGCCGCCGCGATCAGCCGCGGATCGTAGTCGCCGCCAACCACACACGCCGCCCGCCTGGCGAGGATTCCCAGCCCCTGCCCGGCGCCGCATCCAGCTTCGAGCACCCGCTTGCCGTCGCAAAAGCCGGCGGCAAGGACATAGCGCGTGAGCGCCATCGCGAGCGCCTCGCGCGTGATTCTGACGCCGGCGGTCTCCGTAACCGCCTGATAATCAGCTCCAACCATCTGGCAGGACAGTGAATGCGAGCTTAATCGAGACGGGCAAGACGGCGGCAGGCTTCGTCGAGCTCGTCGTCGTGCTTGGCGAAACAAAAGCGTGCGAGGTTGTGGCCGTGATCGTCGTGATAAAAAGCCTCGCCCGGTACGCTGGCGACGCCGGCGCGCTGTAACAGATGCATCGCGCGCGCCTTGCCGGTCGCGCCGGGGAGGCGCGAGGTATCGGCGAGCACGTAGTAGGCGCCCTGCGGGATATGCGGGGTCAGCCCGGCGCCATCGAGGGCGCGGCAGATACGCTCGCGCTTGGCGGTGTATTCGACCGTCAGCGCTTCGTAATAGTCCGCGCCGAGTTCGGCGACGCCGCGCGCGACTCCGAGTTGCAGCGGCGCCGGCGCGCAGACGTAGATCAGATCGTTCATGTGACCGATGATCTCGGCGAAGCGGCGCGGCGCGACGCTGTAGCCGATCCGCCAGCCCGTGATGCTGTAGGTCTTCGAGAAGCCTGAGATCGCGATCGTGCGTTCCTTCAGTTCGGGGAGCGCCGCTGGGCTCAGATGCGGGCGGCCATCGTAGAGAAAGTGCTCGTAAATCTCGTCGGTGAAGACGAACAGATCATGACGCTCCGCAACCCGTGCGATTAGTTCGAGTTCGGCGCGTGTATAAACCTTGCCCGAGGGATTGCCCGGCGTGTTGACCATGATCCCGCGCGTGCGCGGCGTGATCGCCGCCTCGAGCTCGCGCGCGTCGAAGCTCCAGTCCGGCGGATGCGTCCGCACGAAACCGGCCACTGCCCCCACCGCCTCGATCGTGTTGAGGTGGTAGCCATAGAACGGCTCGAACAGGATGACCTCATCGCCGGGATCGAGCAGCGCCAGACAGGCGCAGTAAAAGGCCCCGGTCGAGCCCGCGCTCACCGTGATCTCGGTTTCCGGGTCGGCGATGATTCCGCTCGACGCGCGCAGCTTGCTCGCGATCGCCTGACGCAATTCCGCGAGCCCGTCGAAGCGGGTGTAGCTGTTGACACCCTCCTCGATCGCGGCTTGCGCTCCGCGCCGCACTGGCAACGGAGTCTCGGTATCGCAGACGCCCTGGGCCAGATTGATGCCGCCGGCTTTCTCGCACTCGATCGTCATCACGCGGATCTCGGCTTGCGTGATGCGCGCAGCGCGCTTGCTCAGCCCCAGGGCCATCGATGCTCTCCAACCCGGCTCAGGCGGCCGACGTCACGCGAAAAATTTCCGAATGACGTCTGCCGTATAATCGACCTGCTCGAACGTGGTCTCGGCGCTCATCGGCAGCGAGATGACTTCGCGGCAGATAGCCGCGGTCTCCGGCAAGCCCGGATTCTTCAGGCCCAGCCCCGCATGTTCCCACATCGGTTTCGGCCAATGGACCAGAGTCTCGACCCCCTGCTCGCAAAGATGCTCGCGCAGGGCGTCGCGCCGCGTCGTGCGAATCACGTAGTTCTGAAAACTGTCAAAATAGCGCTCATCGGGAAAGTGCGGCAGGCGCAAGCCGTCACAACCCTCAAGTCCCGCGCGATAGCGCTCCGCGACGGCGCGGCGATGATCGATCCACTGCGGCAAGTGCCGCAGCTTCACGTCCAGCACCGCGGCCTGCACGTTGTCGAGCAGGGCGGTATAGCCGTGATAATGGAATTCGCCGGTCTCGCGATCCTCGCCGTTGAAGCGCAGCAGCGTAACGGTTCGCGCGATCTCGGGGTCGTCGGTCGTGACCGCGCCGCCGTCGCCCAGTCCGCCGAGCGTTTTGAACGGATAAAAACTGAAGCATCCGGTGCGCCCGAACGACCCAGCCATCTGGCCCGCGAAGCGCGCGCCCAGGGCTTGCGCCGCGTCTTCGATAATTGTCAGTTGATGGCGCGTCGCGAGCTGTTGCAGCCGCTCCATATTACAAACCCGGCCGTTCAGATGGACCGGCATGATCGCCCGGGTGCGCGCCGTGACGGCCGCCTCGACCCGGCTCATATCCATGTTGTAGTCCGGCCCGACATCGATCAGCACCGGCCGCGCGCCGGCATTGACGATCGCCGAAACGCTGGCGGCAAAAGTATGCGCCACCGTGATCACTTCATCGCCGGCGCCGATCTTCGCCGCGCGCAGCGAAAGATGCAGCGCGTCGTAACCGCTGTTGACGCCGATGGCGTAATTGACTCCGACGAACCGCGCGAGGTTCTCCTCGAACGAGCGCAGTTGGCCGCGCAGCACGAGATCGCCCCGCGCCAAAGTATCAGTTATCGCGAAATCAATTTCGGCCTTGAGCTTGCGGTAATGCTCGCGCGGATCGACGAAGGGAACCTTATAACTCATGGGCAGGGAGCACCGTCCAGTCGAAAATCCTCAGGCCGAGGCAAAAGTTTCACTCTTCGCGGTTCTCAAGGTTACGCGAACGGTTTCCGCGATCGCGGCGGGCGCGAGGCCATGCTGACCACGCAGATAATCCTGGCCGCCGACGATCGGCGAAAATTCAGGACGCGCGCCAAGGCGTTTGAGCCGCGCGCCACCGCCGGACTCGGCCAGCACCTCGGCCACCGCTCCGCCGAGACCGCCGATTATGCTGTGCTCTTCAAGCGTGAAGATCGCCCCGGTTTCGCTTGCCGCGGCGAGTACCGCGGCGTTATCGAGCGGCTTCAGCGTATGCATACTCAGCACCCGGCAACTCAGCCGGTCGCCGCGCAGCTCGTCCGCAACCCGGATCGCAGTTTCGAGCATCCCGCCGGTCGAGATCAGCGTCAGGTCCCGGCCGCCGCGCAACTGCAGCGCCTTACCCAACCGGAATCCGGCCGGCGGCGCAGCATGCACCTTGGCTTCGCCCGCGCGGCCCAAGCGCAGATACGCGGGACCGCGATGCTCCACTAACGCGCGCGTGAGAAGATCGGTCTCGATCGGATCGCCGGGCGCCACCACCGTCATTCCGGGCAAGCTGCGCATGATCGCGAGGTCTTCGGTCGCATGATGAGTCATGCCGAGCGCGCCATAAGCAAAGCCGCCGCCGACTGCGACGATCTTGACGTCGGCCTTGTGATAGCAGACATCATTGCGAATCTGCTCGAGACAGCGCAGGGTCGGAAAGTTGGCGATCGAATAGGTGAAGACCGTCTTGCCGAACAAGGCCATGCCGGCTGCGATACCGGTCATGTTCTGCTCGGCGACGCCCGCGTTAAGGTAGCGTTCCGGAAAACGCTGTGCGAAGGGCTCGATCTGGCCGAAGCCCAGATCACCGACGACCAGGCACACGCGCGGATTCTCCTCGGCCAGTGACAGCAGCGCGTTAAAAAACGCCGTCCTCACTTCGCCTCCAGCTCCTGCATCGCGCGTTGAAACTCGTCCGGATCGGGCGAGCGGTAATGCCACAGCAGCCGGTTTTCCATGAAGCTTACGCCCTTGCCTTTGACCGTGTGGGCGATGATACAGGTCGGCTGGCGCGCGCTAGCGGGCAATTGACCGAGCGCCCGCAGAATCTCGCCGACATTGTGTCCGTCGATCTCCCGCACGCTCCATCCGAACGCTCGCCACTTGTCCGCGAAGGGCTCGAGTTCCAGAGTCTCGCTCACGCTGCCGAGGCTTTGAATCTTGTTGTAGTCGATGATCGCCGTCAGGTTGTCGAGCTTATGATGGGGCGCGAAGAGCGCCGCCTCCCAGGTCGAACCCTCATCGCATTCGCCGTCGCTGAGCATCGCAAATATACGCGCCGGGTTGTGCTCCCGAAGCGCAATCAACGCCATGCCGCAAGCGAGTGAGAGTCCGTGCCCGAGCGATCCGGTCGAAACCTCGACGCCCGGCGCGCTGGTATGCGTCGCATGGCCCGCCAAGCGCGCGCCGTCATGGTAAAAAGATTCCAGCCAGTCGAACGGGAAGAAACCGCGCTCGGCCAGCGCCGCATAGAGCGCTGCGCAGCCGTGGCCCTTACTCAGGATAAAGCGATCGCGTTCAGGCCAGTCGGGCCGCGACGGTTCCACCCGCAGGATTCGGCCATACAGGACGGCAAGCAAATCGGCCATCGAAAAACAGGTGCCGACGTGCGAGCTGCCGGCCCGATGAACCATATTCAGAACGCGCCGACGCATGCGTCGCGCAAGCGCCGTCAGCTCCGCCTCGACCTCGGCGCCGGCGGCATGATTAGGCGTCGTGGCGCCGGCCGGGTCTTTGCTACTGTTCGCGTGATCCATCCGCCTGCTACTCAATCACCGCGTAGCCGATATAGGGGTCCCATTCGAGGCGCCGCAGCCGCAGCGCGCCGATGCCGAGCGTCTCGAGCAGCGCCAGGGTTTCGCCCGGCCAAATCGGATTATCGAGTTCGTCGAAAGCGATTACCGCGCCCTTCGGCATCCGCGGCACAAAATGCTCGATCGCGGCCTTGGTCGCGTCATATAGATCGACGTCGAGAAACAGCAGGCTGACCATCAGATGACGATTTTTTTCGATGAATTCGGGAATCGTCCGCACCAGATCGCCTTTGACCAGTTCGACCTTATGCATGTGGCCGAGGAAGCGATCAGCGTCGTACTCCTGAATCAGCTCGCTCAATTCGTTGAAGCTATTGGCCTTGAGTTCGCCCTCGCGGCTCTGTTGGAACTCGCTCTGATCGCGCGGACTGACCGAGGGAAAGCCCTCGAAGGTATCGAAGCCGTAGATGCGGCGTGTGAGATTTTCGGGTTCGAGAATCGTGCTGAGCTTGGCCCACGACATCAGGCCGAACCCGCGGAACACGCCGCACTCGACCACCGAGCCTTTGACCGGCAGAACCAGCTTGAAAATTTCGTACAGCGCCAGAAAACGCTTGAGCTGCTGGCGCCGCACGTACTTGGGAAAATTCTCGAGCTTGGTCTCGACGCTATCGCCGCATCGATTGAAGATGCCTTCGATATTGCGGCCGACCTGGCGCTCAGTCTCGGTGCGGAATTGCTTCACGCGCGCTTCCCCTCGACGGGGTGCCGCTCCGAGATTGCGGATTGATCTTCCGCGACGCGCCGCACGCCGAGCAGATTCAACAGAGTAAGCCGGAAGATATGCAGATCGGTCACCAGGCTTTGCTGTTCGACGTAGAGCAGCGCGAGCCGGGTCTTTTCCGGCGCGATCAACTCAAGATAGGCGGCGTCCGGATCGCGACTGCCGCGCAGGATTTCGGCTTCATTGCTGAACTTGATCGAAGCGTAATCGGTGATGCCGGGACGAACCGACAGGATCTTTCGCTTCTGCTCCGGGTCATAGAGTTCGACCGCCCACGCGATCTGCGGACGCGGACCGACGATACTCATCGCGCCGCGTAGCACGTTGAGCAACTGCGGGAGTTCATCGATTTTATAGCGGCGGATCAAATGGCCGCAGCCGGTGATTCGCTCATCGTCGGCGGCCGTCGAGGAAGCGCCGCGACGATCCGCATCGACGACCATCGTGCGGAATTTCAGCATTTTGAAGGGTTTGCCATAACGGCCCACCCTTACCCCTCGATAGAAGACCGGGCCGCCGCCCTCGAGCTTGATCCAGCCGGCGACGAACAAAAAGAGCGGCGAGAGCGCGATCAAGAGAATCGACGCAAAGATCAGGTCGAAGAGCCGTTTGATCATAAACGCTCAGAGGACCGCACGATCCGTTTTCGCCCGGAGATCACTGTCGGCAACCTGACCATTCGCGATCATTTCGAGATGCTGGACGAGCGCCGGATAGACCACGGCGTCGCTGAAGCGCTCCGCAAAGATCCGCCGGCCGTTGGCGCCCATCTGACGGCGCAGCGCCGGTTTGGCGCACAACAATTCGATTGCCGCTGCCAGCGACGCGGCGTCGCCGGCCGTGTAGCCCAGTCCGATCTGTTCGCTCCGCACCAAGTCTCCCAGCTCTCCGCCCAGCGATGATACCAGCGCCAGCCCCGACGCCATATACTCGAACGGCTTGTTTGGCATCGATTGGGGCGCGCCGGATGTATAAGGGGCCAAGCCTATCGCGGAGGCTGCCAACAAATCCTGCAAGGCGAATTGGTCAAGCCACCCGGTGAAGGTTAGATTCGTCAAGCCGCGGGCTCTGGCCTTGAGCTTCGCGGTCTTTTCACCATCACCTGCCAGGACGAGGTGCGCCGCATCAATCCCCGACGATGCGAGCTTACGCGCAGCCTCGATAACAGTTTCAAGATCGTAGGTCGAACCGAAAATTCCAGCAAAGGTTGCGACGATCGCGCCCGCCGGAAGGTTGAAGCGTGCGAGCGTTCGAGCGGATTCTTCAGGGCTCGCGGCCGGCGACGGCCGCGCGGGCGCGGGGAAAGCAAGCGGGAAAGTCCGATCGTTCACTGAGCGCGAGCGGCCCGCGTAGGCGAGCGCCCATGCCAGGTAGTAATCCGACACCGCGGTGAGGCCACGGGCCTCGCGACAGATGCGCGACATCCGGCGGAAGCGGCTGCGCAGCGCCAGCTTGGCGATCCAGCGCAGCGGCCGCGGCACGATCCCCAGATAGGAGTCGGGCCACAGGTCGCGCACGTCGATCACTACGGGAACACCGTCGCGCCGGCCTAGCTCAACCGCTTTTTCCGCAAGCTCCGGCGTCGGCATGCAACAAAAGATCAGGTCGGGCTTCGAGAGCACGGCGGCCTCCCGCGCGAAGGCCTCCGCGACGACCTGGTGATGCCTGATTCGCGCCAGCGACAGGTTGCGGCGATAACCGGGACCGTGGAGCAAGCGCAGCGTCAGGCCGGGCTGCCGCTCGATCGTTTGCGGGGCATCGAGACGATGGACCTTGCGCGCATGATGGAACGTGCTCGTCCACCATCGCACCTCATGGCCGCGCGCGAGCAACGCCGCGCTCAGCATCCCGCATCGCCACGCCCGTTCGCCCTCGTCGATCGGCAGTGGCTCGGTGGCCTCGACCATCCAGACGCGCATGACTCGGAGTGTGAGGCTAAGCCGCCGCCAGATGAGCGGCGAACTGGCGCGCCCAGATCTCTGTAACGATCGGATTGAAGACATCTTTGAAGCTGATCGCGCCGCGGTCCGCCGGCTGCTTCTGATATGCCGCGTAACGTTGACGCAGCGCCGGCTGATCGATCAGTCCGCGACTCGCTGTCAGCATTTCTCCCTTGAGCATCGTCTCAACCTGCGGTTTCAGCTCATGTTTGAGCCATTCACTCTGCGGGTTGATAAAGCCCTGCTTGTCCTTGCGCCAGATGATCGGCGCGGGCAGCAGATCCTCGAGCGCCTTGCGCAAAACCCACTTGGTCCAGCCGTCGCGCAACTTTAACTCCGGCGCCAGCGGCAGGACCAGATTGATCAACCGCGCATCCAGGAAGGGCAGCCGGATTTCCCGCGCCCAGGCCATCGAGCTGCGATCTTCGTAGTGCGTGAGCGCGGGCACGGAAAAGCGCAGAAGATCGGCGCGCTGCCGCGCCTCGAGATTGCCCGCGCCGAGACTTACGTCGAGTGAGCAATCAGTTGCGCGCAGGCGCGGCCCGCGAATATCGATTTCCCGCGGCCGCATGAAGCCGGGCATATAGCGCTTGGCCTCGCTCAGTTCAAACTGCCGCACGACTGTGCCGCGCCGCACGAAGCTCCCGAAGGTGCGGGCCGCACTCCACAGACGACCGCGGCGGACGAGATCGTTGAGATGGAAGCCCAGAAACTTGAGGTAGCCGCAGAGCAGCTCGTCGGCCCCCTGCCCGCTCAGAATCACCGTGATTCCGAGTTCGCGCGCCCGCTCCATCAGCAGATAGTGCGCGACGGTGGAAAAGCTGCCGATCGGCTCGTCGTTCGCGTAGGTCACCTGGTTGAGCAGCTCGAACCAGCGCGCGGGCGCCTGCGCCAGCTTGACGTAATGGACCGGACAATCGAGATGGCTGGCGACCTGCGCGACGAACGCGCTCTCGTCGTAGCGGCGATCGTCCGACGTTGCCGACATCGCGTGCAGGTCTGCGCCAGCGCCGAGCGCCAGGCGCATCGCCGCAGCGATCGCGGACGAATCGACGCCGCCCGATAACAGCACTCCAACCGGCACGTCGCTGCGCAGACGAATCCGCACCGCGTCGAGGAAGGTCTCGCGCACCTGCTCGATGCGATCGGCAACCGGCTGCGCCACCGCCGCGGTCGCGAAGCTCCAGTAGGGCCGCGGGGTCTCTTCGAGCCGGCCGCGATTCAGATCGAAATGCAAATTGTGCCCGGCCGGCAGGGCGCGAATCCCGTCAAAAAATGTCTCGTCTTGCGCGTCGAGCAGACTCTGCCCGAGGTAGCGCCCGACCGCGATCGGGTTCACCGCGAAGCGCCGTCCTGTGCCAATCAGAATTGCCTTGAGCTCGGACGCAAAGAACAATTGATCGTCATCGTCGCGATAGTAATAGAGCGGCTTTTCGCCAAACCGATCGCGCGAGAGCACCAGCCGCGCGGCACGCTGATCGAGCCACGCTAGCGCCCACATGCCGTTGAAGCGCTCGAACGCCTGCTCGCCCCACACCGAGAGCGCCCACAGAATTACTTCCGTATCCGACTGCGTGCGGAAGCTCGCCCCGAGCGCGGTCAGCTCGTCGCGCAACTCGACGTAATTGTAAATCTCGCCATTGAAGACAATCCCATGGCTGCGGTCCGGCAGAAACATCGGCTGCCGGCCGGCGTCACTCAAATCCAGAATCGCCAGTCGCCGGAAACCCAGCGCGACCGTACGCGCGCCGACCACGCCCGACCAGTCGCCCTCGGCGTCCGGCCCGCGATGACGGATTGCGGCGCTCATGCGCATCAGCGCCTGCGCGACCCCTTCGTAGCGCCCCGGCGTTACGATTCCGGCAATTCCGCACATCGCTCAGGCCAAGGCTTGTAGAGCTTGCCTTATAAGCGGATTGAAATGACGGAACTTGCGCATGCGGCGAGACTGCTGCCATCCGCGGGTGTTATGCACCAAGCGCGCAATCGGACGCGAGAGCCGCGGGGACGCGGCGATCCGCTCGAAGCACAATCCGACCAGCCGCCGATTCATTTCCAGCCGCAGGACTCGGCCCGCCGCCGCGGCTGATTCGAGCTGACCGGTTTGAATCGCATGGAGCGCCAGGCGGGCGTAGGAATCGCTGATAACCTCGCGCAGCCGCGCCATGGCCTCAGCGGAACAATCCCGCACGTCGTTCTGGGTCTTCGTGTACATGCGGCGCAGCGCCTTCAGTGAAATCTCCGCCCGCAATGAGTTTCCGACCGAGGCGTCATAGACGAAGTGCAGGACGCCGGGCTGCCGTCCCACCACGATCGGCCAGCGCGCGGCGATGCGCCAGAGGAGATCCGTATCGAAAGAGAAATTTATCTCCGCATCGAGGCCGCCCGCGCGCCGCAGTCCCTCGGTGCGGAAGATGACTCCGCCCAAGCTCTGGCTGCGCATCATTTCCATCAACGCCGGCGGCTGATGCAGCCCCTCGGCGCCCGGCGCGGCCGGCGCGCCGAGACAGTCGCCCGCCTCCGAACAGAACACGAGCAATCCGCAATATATGGGAGCTTCGCTGAAACGCTCCAGTTGCGCCAGACCCGACTCGAGGAAATCCGGCATGGCGACGTCGTCGTCATCCAACACCGTAAAAAATGGCGTGCGGACGTCCTCGGTCGAGCGCACGAAATTACCGATCATGCCCAGATTCTGTGCGCGCCCGACATATTTGACCCGGCGGTCACGAGCGGCGAACTCCGCCGTGACCGCCGCCGTCTCATCGCCGGAGGCATCGTCGCAAACCTGGACTTCAAAGTCTCGGAAGGTTTGCGCCAGCGCACTCTTGAGCGCCCGTCGCAAAGGCTGCGGCCGCCGATAAGTTGGAATCAGAATCGTAACCTTGGGCAACACCTTGGAATCCCTTATGCCACTGTCTATGCGCAATCGTCTCTGCGATCGTCGGTTCAATTTTCAGGAATCGTGCGAGCTCGGCCGGCGTCAGCCTGCCGAGGTTCGCGGCCTATTGTACGGCAAAAGCCCGCCACTGCACGAAGCCTTACCAAGCGCAACGAGCTGGAGTCGAGCAGACGAGTCTGCGAGCGCCGCTCTTGCTGTTGACGATCAGGCCTCATCCGCGCTACGCGACACTATCGACTGACTCGGCGGAGGTTCGACTAATGGCACAAACCAGCAATCGCTACGGCTCATCGGCGTTGGCGGCCACCGTCGCCAACGGATGGAAATGCACGCAACTCACCCCGCCGAGCGCGCTCTACGGCGCCAATGGGATGCGCATCGGACCCGACAAGCGGCTCTACGTCGCCCAGGCCTTCGGCAGCCAGCTCAGCGCGATCGATACGGTCAGCGGCGAAGTTTCGATCATCAGCCCGCAGGGCGGACCGATCATCGCGCCCGACGACCTCGCCTTCGACTCGAAAGGCACCCTCTACATTACCGAGGTGATGAGCGAGCGGGTCTGCGCGCGCTCACCCAATGGCGAGGTGCGGATCATCGCCGACCACGTCAGCGCCGCCAACGGCGTGACGGTTCATCAGGATCGCATCTTCATGGACGAATGCCGGCCCAACGGGCGGATGTGGGAGCTGTTTGCCGACGGCCACGCGCC
Organism: Candidatus Binataceae bacterium; assembly: GCA_035308025.1. Classification (NCBI taxonomy): domain Bacteria; phylum Candidatus Binatota; class Binatia (SeqCode); order Binatales (SeqCode); family Binataceae (SeqCode); species Binataceae bacterium (SeqCode). The sequence continues at coordinate 31,505 of DATGHL010000048.1, read as the reverse complement.
TCGGCTGATAGCAGATAATCTGCCGCTGCCCAACGCGCTCTTTCTCGGCCCCGACGGCTACATCTATTTTCCCGTGCTCGGCGAAAACGCCATCTGGCGCGTCGCTGTCGGCGGCGGCCGTCCCGAACCCTTTATCAAGGACCTCGGCCTGCCGACCGCGGTGAAAATCAACAGCAAAGGCGAACTCATCAGCACCCAGGGCCGCACCGGCGAGATCCTGAAGATCGATTTGCAGAGCGCCACCAAGCGGGTCCACGCGAAAGTGCGTCCGGGTCTCGACAACTTCGCGCTCACCGCCGACGATCGCATTTTCATCTCACACTTCACCGACGGCGGCGTCGCCGAGTTGATGGCCGATGGCAGCGAACGGCGGCTGATTCCCCCAGGCTTCTGCGAACCGGCCGGGCTCGCGGTCGGCAGTGACGGCGTGCTCTACGCCGCCGACGGCATCAGCATGGCGGCGGTCGATCCCAACGGCGCGCAGCGGCGCGTCGGGATGCTCTTCGATGGGGCCTTCCCGGGCTTCGTGCGCGGACTCGGCGCCGCGCCCGACGGCAATCTCCTTGTTACGACTTCCGCCGGCGACGTCACGACCTACCATCCGACCTCTCATGCGATGACCGAAAACGCCAAGGGCCTGCAGGAAATTCATGGCGTGGCGATGGCGCCGAACGGCGCGATCGTGGTCGCAGAGAGCGGCGGCGGGCGCGTCCTCGTCATTACAGGCAAGGAGACCAAGACGGCAGCCAGCGGCTTGTCGCGACCGACCGGAGTTGCGGTCGCGCCCGACGGCTCATGCTACGTCACCGAAGCCGGCAAAGGCCGCGTCGTTCACGTCAATGGCGGCGTCAGCGAGGTGCTCGGCGGACTGCGCGAGCCGCAGGGCGTGCTGCTCTCAGGTGACGACCTTTATGTCGTGGACCCAGGCGCGCACCAGCTGATTCGCTTCTCGACCAAGTCACGCAAGCAGGAGACGATCGCCTCGAATCTCCCCATCGGCTCGCCGATGGGCGTCGTGCCACACGTTTTGGCCGGCATCCCGGGACTGCTCCCCGGACCAATCCGGCCCTTCGCTGGCATCGCGCAAGACCGCGACGGCTCGATCTACGTCTCGGCCAACGGCGAGGGCAGCATCCTCGCCTTCCGTCAGGCTTAGCAGCGCGACGATGCCGCGCGAGATCAAGCTCGAGGACCTCGATCTCGCGGGCATCATTCATCCGGGCGAGCAGGTCGTCTGGGGCCAGGGGATCGGCGAGCCCGCGACGTTGGTCGAAAAGCTGCTCGAACAGCGGCATCGGATCGGCCGCGCCGAGGTCTTTCTCGCGGGCGTCCGCTCGCGCCAGACTTTGAAGCCCGAGCACGCCGACGTCCTGAGTTTCACCAGCTTCGGCGCGATGGGTAATCTGCTGGCGCTCTCCCGCGCCGGAATGCTGCGCGTCTTGCCGGCTCATCTTTCGCAATTGAAGGGCTACTTCGATAGCGGCGCCATTCGCAGTGACGTGGTTTTCGTCCAACTGAGCGAGCCCGACGAAAGTGGCGCCTACAGCTTCGGAATCGCCAACGACTTCCAACAGTTCGCGATCGCGCGGGCGCGCGTCGTTATCGCCGAGGTCAATGCCGAGCTGCCGTGGACCTATTGCGACGGGCAAATTGCGCCGGAACGCATCGATTACCTCGTGCGCACGTCGCGCCCGCTGCCGCAATCCCGGCCCCAGCCAATTTCTGCGATCGAAGAAAAAATCGCCGGCCACATCTGCGGTTACATCGAAGATGGGACGACGATCCAGATCGGCGTCGGCGCGATTCCCGACGCCGTGCTCGCGCAGCTCGGCGATCGCCGCGACCTCGGCTTTCATTCCGGACTGATCAGCGATCGCGTCGCCGACTTGATCGAAGCCGGGGTCGTCACCAACGCCCGCAAACCGATCGATACCGGCATCACCGCCGCAGCGTTGCTGGTCGGCACCGAGCGGCTCTACCGCTTCGCCCACAAAAACCGCGCGATTCGCCTCTTCACCTACATGCATACGCATGGCGCGAACGTCCTCTGTCGCCTCGGCAAATTCGTTGCGATCAACTCCGCGATTGAGGTGGACCTGAGCGGCCAGATCAACGCCGAGACTGCAGCCGGCGAATATATCGGCGGCACCGGCGGACAGGGCGACTTCGTGCGCGGCGCACAGCTCGCCTCGGCCGGGCGCGCGATCATCGCGCTGCCTTCGACTGCGCGCAACGACATCAACAGCCGGATCGTGCCCGCCCTGGCCGACGGCATCGTTACGACCCCGCGCAGTGACGCCGACGTCATCGTCACTGAGTTTGGCGCGGCCGAGCTGCGCGGCCGTCCGCTCGCCGAGCGTGCCCGCCGCCTGGCGGCTATCAGCCATCCGAATTTCCGCCCAGCCCTTGAAGCCGCCGCCCAGCGGATCACGTAAGATACCTCGGCCACTACGGAGCAGGGGGAAAGGTAGGCGATGAAAAAGCTGGGTTTTATCGGGGGCGGCAACATGGCCGAGGCGCTGATGCGCGGGCTGGTTGAGGGCCAGGTCTTCACGCCCGCCGACCTCATCGCCTCCGACGTCGACGCCGCGCGCCGCCGGCAGATCAAACGCAAGCTCAAGATCGACGCTACCGCCGACAACCTCGAAGTAGTTCGCAACGCGCGCGCGATTCTCTTTGCCGTCAAGCCGCAGAATATCGACGAGGTGCTGCGCGAGATCGCGACCGTCTTCGCCCCGCCGGCCGCGAAAACCACGGCGCGCAGCGGGAAAACTCCGCGCTCACTCGCGGCCAAAGACCGCCTCTTCATCTCGATCGCTGCGGGCATCACGCTCGGTCGCTTTGCCGCCGCCTTCGGAGCCGCCGCGCGGGTCGTTCGCGTGATGCCGAATGCGCCCGCGATGGTCGGGCAGGGCATGGCCGCGATGGTGCGCGCGCCCGGCGCCTCCAAGGCCGACGAAGCTTTCGCGCTGCGCCTCTTCCGCGCCGTCGGCGACGCCGTGGCGCTCGACGACGAGACCTTGCTCGACGCCGTGACGGCTCTCAGCGGTAGCGGCCCAGCCTACGTCTATCTCTTCGTCAAGGCGCTGACCGACGCCGGAGTCGCCGAGGGCCTCCCGCCCGCACTTTCACTCCGGATGGCGCTCAAGACCGTGCGCGGTGCGGAGGAGAATATGCGCCAGTCGCCGCTCGACGCCGCCGAACTCATCCGCATCGTCGCCTCACCCGGCGGCACCACCGAGGCTGCCCTGCGTAAGTTCGCCGAGTCCGGCTTTTCTGATATTGTCTCTAAAGCCCTGCATGCCGCCGCTGAGCGCTCTCGCGATCTCGGCCGCAACTAACCGTTTAGGACATAATCCGTGATCTTCTGGAACCAACTCATCGGCTGGACGCTCACGACTATCTACCAGCTGCTCAACATCTATTTCTGGATCGTCTTCGTCGCCGTGTTGCTGACCTGGATCGAGCCCAACCCGTACAACCCGATCGTGCGCTTTCTCTATTCAGTCACCGAGCCGGTGTTCGACTTCGTGCGCGAGCATCTGCCGACAGTTTTTGGCGGCATCGACCTCTCTCCGATGGTGGTGCTGCTCGCCATCGGCTTCCTTCAGCGGGTTGTGATCACGAGTCTGCTTCAGTACCTGACCATCGGCGCGGCCCCATCGTTTGGATAAAGCGTGCATCCCCGCCGCATCCAGCCGCAAAATCAACTGGCACTCGATGGATGTGATTGACAATGAATCGCCGCATGGTTACCTACGAAGTAGAGCCTTTGCTCGCGTGCAGCAGGCGCGACCGTCAATAGAGTTGCTTGAATCTCATGCCAATCTACGAATATAAGTGCCATAACTGCGGAGTTTTCGAAGTCACCCAGCGCATCACCGAGAATGCCTTGAAAAAGTGCCCGACCTGCAAGGGCAAGGTCGAGCGGATCATCTCGGCGACCTCCTTCGTGCTCAAGGGCAGCGGCTGGTACGCCACCGACTATGCGAACAAAGGCAAGACCGATGCTACCGCCATCGATTCCTCAGCATCCACTGGCGCCGCCAGCGACTCCAGTAGCAATGGATCATCAGACAGCGCCGCCAAAGACGCCGCGACCAAGCCTGCCAAGTCTTCTGAAAAGTCTGCCGAAAAATCGGCTGACAGCTCGAAATCCGCCGGCGCCAGGTCCGTTAGCGCGAAGGCCGATAGCTCCGACAAAGGCGCATCCAAATCCGCCGACTGATAAACGCCCGCCGACTGCTCGCGCCCTAACTTCGTGATCGCCGCCGCAGGTAGCATTGCCTGCGGCTTTTTTGTTTCAATCAGCTCCATGCCTGCGCCGCTCTTCGTCGGGATCGACACCGGCGGCACCTTCACCGACCTCGTCGCTCTGATCGACGGCGAAATCCGCGTCCACAAACTCCCTTCGACTCCGCACGATCCCGCAGAGGCGGTCTTCCGCGGACTCGTCGCGATTATCGACGGCCGGGCTCCAACCGTCGTCACCTATAGCTCAACCGTCGCAACGAACGCCCTGCTGGAGAAAAAGGGCGCACGGGTCGCGCTCGTAACCGATCGTGGCTTCGAGGATCTGATCGAAATCGGCCGCCAGAACCGCACAGACCTTTATGCGCTGGCGCCGAGCCGGCCTGCGCCGCTGGTGCCGCGCGATCGTCGTTTCGGCGTCGGCGGCCGCACGCTCTTCGATGGCCACATCGAAACGCCCCTTCGCGCCACGGAACTTCGCACGCTGCGCACCGCCCTCGCACGCGCCGGCGTCGAGGCGATCGCCGTCTGCCTCCTCCATTCCTATGCCAACCCGAAAAGCGAGCAGGCGATCGCCCGCACCCTGGCCCCGCTCAAGCTCGCGCTCTCGATCTCCCATCGCATCCTGCCCGAGTATCGCGAGTTCGAACGGCTTTCGACCACCGTGGTCAATGCCTACGTTGCCCCACGGATGGTCGCGCATCTGACGCAGCTCGAGCGGCGTCTGGGCGGCTCGGCCCTGCGCGTGATGCAGTCCAACGGCAGCGCGATCGGCGTCGCTCTCGCCTGCGCCGAACCCGTGCGCACCATCCTCTCCGGGCCCGCCGCCGGCGTCGTCGGCGCCGCCACGCTGGCTCGCGATTCCGCGTCATCCGTGCCGCGCAACCGCGGAGCGCGGACGGCGCAATCGACGCAAAAAGCTCTCGACCGCCTTATCACCTTCGACATGGGCGGCACCTCCACCGACGTCGCCCTGTTCGACGGCCGCGCGCGCCTGCGCACCCTCAGCTATCCCTCCGGCTATCCGGTGCGCACGCCGGTGATCGATATTCATACCGTCGGCGCAGGCGGCGGTTCGCTCGCCGCGCTCGACGCCGGCGGTTCGCTCAAAGTCGGCCCCGAGAGCGCCGGCGCGGACCCGGGCCCCGCCTGCTATGGCCGCGGCATCGCACCCACCGTCACCGACGCCAATCTCGTCGCCGGCCGCCTGCTCGCCGGCAACTTCCTCGGCGGCGCGATGCAACTCCATCCCGACCGCGCCGCCCGCGCGCTCGCTCAGCTTGCCCGCCAGATGAGGTCCACTCCTGCCGCCGCGGCGCGCGGCGTGATTCGCGTCGTCAACGCCAACATGGAACGCGCCATTCGCGTCATCACCGTCGAGCGCGGTTTCGATCCGCGCGATTTTACACTGCTCGCCTTCGGCGGCGCCGGACCGATGCATGCCTGCGAACTCGCGCTCGACCTCGGCATCCGCCACATCGTGATGCCGCGAAATCCTGGACTCCTCTGCGCGTGGGGCGCGCTCGCGGCGCCGCTCGGCCGCGAGCTCTCCCTCACGATTCGCGATCCGCATCCGGAACTGCGCGCGCTCGAGCGCCGCGCCCGTCCGCTGATCGAGCGCGCCCGCGCCGCTCTGCTAGCCGATGGCGCAGCGCCCGCTTCCATCCGCCACGAGCTCTGGGCCGATCTGCGCTATCGCGGCCAGTCCTACGAAATAGAAATCCAGCTCCGCCCGCGCTTCCTTGACGATTTTCACGAGCGCCACCGCCGGACCTTCGGCCATGCCGCGCCCGACGCGCCCGTCGAAGTCGTCAACCTCCGCGTGCGCGCCTCCGCGCCTGCACCCGCGCTCGCCCAGACCCGACTCGGCGCGAAGCCGCGACCACAACCACTTGCCCGCGCCTCTGCGATCGTCGCCGACGTCGCGCGCACGATTCCCGTCTATGCGCGCGACACGCTGGGCGCCGGCGCTCGCCTCAACGGCCCGCTCATCGTCGTCGAGCTCAGCGCCACCGCCTACGTCGCGCCCGAATTCGCCGCCCACACCGACGACTTCGGCAACCTGCACCTGGAGTTGCGATGACCATGAAGTTCGATCCGGTCACGCTCGCCGTGATGAACGCGCGCCTCGCCGCCATCGCCGAAGAGATGGGCGTCGTCCTCGGCCAGACCGGCTACTCGCCGAACATCAAGGAGCGCCGCGACTACTCCTGCGCGCTCTTCGACGGCCGCGGCGAGCTGGTCGCGCAGGCCGCCCACATCCCGGTCCATCTCGGCGCGACCCCGCTCTCCGTACGTGCCGTTATCGACCAGCTTGAGCTCGGACCCGGCGATGTCGCCATCGTCAACGATCCCTTCGCCGGCGGCACCCATCTTCCCGACGTCACCGTCGTGATGCCGATCTTTATCGACGGCTCGCCGCGCCCCTTCGCCTACGCCGCCAACCGCGCCCATCATGCCGACATCGGCGGGATGGCGCCTGGCTCGATGGCGCTCGCGACCGAAATCTATCAGGAGGGTTTCCGCCTCCCGCCGGTAAAACTCATGATCGCCGGCGCGCCCGCGCGCGACGTCTTCGCGCTTTTTCTCGCCAACACGCGCGTGCCCGAGGAGCGCGAGGGTGACCTGCGCGCTCAGCTCGCCGCGCTGCAGGTCGGCGCTGAACGCACTCGCACGCTGGTCGCGACCAGCGGACCGCGCCAAATCGCCGCCGCGATGGAGACGCTCAAGGACTACGCCGGCCGCCTGATGCGCGCCGCGCTGCGCCAACTGAAGCCCGGCCTCTACCGCGCGCGCGACTTCCTCGACGACGACGGCTTCGGCAACGGACCGATTCCGATCGCGGTCGCGATCCGAATCGATCGCGGACGCGCCGTCGTCGACTTTACCGGCTCAGCCCCGCAGGTGCGCGGCGCGGTCAACGCCAATTACGCGATCACACTCTCCGCCACTTTCTATGTGATGAAGTGTCTCGCCGCCGAGGCCGTGCCCGCCAACGCCGGCCTGATGCGCCCGATCAAGTTGATCGCGCCGCCCGGCTCGATCGTCAATGCGCTCGCGCCCGCCGCGGTTGCCGGCGGCAACGTCGAGACCTCGCAGCGCATCGTCGATGTGCTCTTCCGCGCGCTGGCGCAGGCCGCGCCGGATCGCGTGCCAGCCGCCAGCTCGGGCTCGATGTCGAATCTCACGATCGGCGGCTACGATCGTTTTCGCGCCCGCCAGTTCTCCTACTACGAGACCATCGCCGGCGGCGCTGGCGCTGCCCCCGGCGCTCCCGGCGCTTCGGGACTGCATACTCATATGACTAATACACTCAACACGCCGATCGAGGCGCTCGAAGCCTACTATCCATTGCGCGTCACTGAGTATCGGATTCGCCGAAACTCCGGCGGGCGTGGCGCGGCGCGCGGCGGCGACGGTCTCATCCGCGAACTCGAATGCCTGATCGATTCCGCTGTCAGCCTGCTCACCGATCGCCGCGTCATCGCCCCCTGGGGTCTCGACGGCGGCGGCGACGGCGCTCTCGGCGCGAACTATCTGATTCGTAAAACTGGCGCGCGTGAAAAACTTCCCGGCAAGACCAACCTGCACCTTAATCCGGGTGATCGCATCCGGATCGAAACTCCCGGCGGCGGCGCCCACGGCCGGATCAATTGAAGGCTTTCTTCGCGCCTTAGCCGAATTGTCGCGCTCGCTGAGCGGGTCGGCCAAGACCGCTGACCAAATTCTCGAATCGGTCGCCGGATTTTGTAAGCTAATTTCAAACTCAGGACGCCAGGCTCCGCTGGTTGCCGGGCCGAGGCCGAGCAAAACAGTTTTGCGCGGTCGGTTGCAAGCCGCGCAGTGTGATAATTTAATAGCGAGTTTCAAGGAGATTGCCGCCGCTGATAGCCGGGTCCTGCGCAAGGGAAGGCCGCGAACCCCGCCAGGTCCGGAAGGAAGCAACGGTACCGGCTGACTCCCTGTGCCGCAGGGTCGCCTGGCTATCATCGGCGGGCAATCTCCGTTTTTGATTTTTGCGGCGACGCGCGCTGCAACTAACCGCCCAAGGATATCGATGGCCGCAAGCCCCTCATCGCATCTGGTTTTGGCGCGCAAATGGCGTCCTGAACGCTTCGAGGATCTGGTCGGTCAAGAGCACGTCACGCGGACGCTGATCCAGGCGCTGCGCAGCGGACGCATCTCACACGCCTTCCTCTTCACCGGGATTCGCGGCGTGGGCAAAACGACCGCCGCGCGCATCCTCGCGCGATGCCTCAACTGCGCGACCGGGCCGACGCCGGAACCCTGCGGCAAGTGCGCCGCCTGTCTCGAAATTCGCGCGGGCGGCGCGCTCGACGCAGTCGAAATCGACGGCGCGACCTATCGCAAAATCGACGACGCCCGCGCGATTATCGAAAATCTCGGCTATCGGCCCGCGCGCGATCGCTTCAAGATCTACATTATCGACGAGGCTCATCAGCTTACGGATCAGGCCTTTAATGCACTGCTGAAAACGCTCGAAGAGCCGCCGCCTCACGTCAAGTTCATCCTGGCGACGACCGAGCCGCAAAAGATGCCCGACACGATCCTGTCGCGGCTGCAGCGCTACGATTTTCGGCGCATTCCGTTTGCCGCGATTCTCGCGCGGCTCAGGCAGCTCGCCGAACTCGAAGGCGCCGCCACCGACGACGCTGCGCTGAGCCTGCTCGCGCGCGAGGCCGGCGGCAGCATGCGCGACGCCGAACGAATGCTCGAGACCGCAATCGCTTCGCTCGAAGGACAGATCAGCGAGACCGATGTCGCCGCGATCCTGGGCGTCGCCAGCCGCAGCCGCGTGATGGAGATGATCGCCGCGGTCCTCGAAAAGGACGCCGCGCGCGCGCTTAACGCCGTGCGCGAACTCCATCGGCGCGGCGCCAATCTTGAATCGATGGGCCGCGACCTGCTCGAAGTCCTGCGCAACCTTGCGGTCGCGAAACTGCCCGGCGCCGACGGCCCGCAGAGTCCGCTGGCCGATCTCCCCGATCAGGAGGCAAGCGGCCTGAAGGCGCTGGCTGCGCAGGCGAGCGCGCGCGATCTGATGCGGCTCTTCCACATTTTGGCCGACGCGCAGGAGCAGCTCATCCGCTCGCCCTATCCCGACCTGATCCTCGAAATGGCGCTGATGCGGATGGCTACGCTGGCGCCAGTGATCGACGCCGACGAGCTGCTTCGCGCGATCGGCGCCGCGAGCGCGAGCGCTGCCGGCGGAGGCGTGACCGCGCCGCCTGCGCCAGTAGCGGCAACCGGCGGGACCTCGTCCGTAAGCGCGACGGCCGGCGATTCGTCGGGCGCACGGCGGATTCCGATTCGCGGCGAGGTCAATGCAAGCGCGCCGCGACGTCCCCCACCTCCGCCATCAGCGGCTCTTCCGGCAGGAACACTCGCCGACCTGCCGGATCTGCGTGATTTCATCCGCAGCCGCCGCGCGGCTCTCGCGGGCTTCATGGAGCAGGGTGCGGGTTTGCGCGTCGCCGACGATATCTTGACCGTGACGCCGCGCAGCGAAATTTACGTGCGCTATCTCAGCGACAACAAGACCGCGATCGCCGAACTCGCAACCGAGCTCTACGGCCGCCGCATCCGGGTCGAAATGGCGGCTGCGGCCGGCGCCGCTTTATCCGCGGAAATCAGCGCGGCGTCGCCGCCTGCAGCGGCTGCCGATCCTGCGCCAAGCGCATCCGCACCACCAGTTATCGGGGCAGCGGACCCCGCGATTCCTTCATCTGTCGAGCGCGACGCGCCCAGCGCGGCGGCACCGAAAGCTTCCGTACAGAAACTTTCGAGCAACGATCGCGACACCCTTTACGCTGACCCAGTAGTGAAACGCATCTTCAGTGAGTTTGAAGCGCGCTTCATCGAAATCCGCTCCGATCCGTCGGTCCCGCGAGTCGCGACCGCCGAGGAATCCGCCTCTACCAAGAAATGATTCGAAGCAATCGCAGCGCGCGCCCGCCAGCCTTTGAGGAGTAAAATCTTTATGCCCCCGTCCGATTCGCCGCCTTTCGACCTTTCTTCCCTCATGAAGCAAGCGCAAGCTTTGCAAGAGAAGTTCAAGCAAACTCAGGACGATATGGCGGCCAAGACCGTCGAGGCGTCGGCCGGCGGCGGGATGGTGCAGGTGGTCGCCGACGGCGCGATGCGCGTCCGCAGCGTCCGTATCGATCCCGCGATGCTTGCCGCAAACGATCGCGAAATGCTTCAAGACCTCGTTGCCGCAGCCGTCAACGAGGCCCTGCGCCGCGCGCAGGAGATGGTGACGCAGGAGATGAGCAAGCTGGCGCCCTTCGGCGGCATGAACCTGCCGGGTATTCTGGGCGGACGCAGCTAATCGAGCCACCGCGGCGCAGTCAGTTTCGTCAATGGCGGAAGATCTCAAGCGCGAAAATCTCGAGCGCCAAAATCTTAGGCGTAACGACGGCCTGCCGCCTGCCATGACGCGACTGGTCAAGGAGCTGGCGCGGCTGCCCGGAATCGGTGAGAAGACTGCCGCGCGGCTTGCCTTCAATCTGCTCAACCGGCCGCGCAACGAAGTCCTCGCGCTCGCGGAAGCCTTGCTCGAAATGAAAGAGCGGGTCGGTCTGTGCAGCGGATGCTTCGGGCTGTCCGATACTGCGCGATGCCCGATCTGTAGCGACCCGGCGCGCGAGCACGATCTGATCTGTGTGGTCGAAGGCCCGGCCGATCTGATGGCGCTCGAGCGTGCGCGGAGCTTCAACGGCGTTTATCACGTGCTGCACGGCGCGATCGCGCCGCTCGACGGAATCGGTCCCGACGACATCAAAATTAACGAGCTGCTCGAGCGAGTGCGCAGTGCCGGCGCGATTCGCGAGGTAATCATCGCGACTAATGCCACGGTCGAGGGCGAGGCCACCGCGCTCTATCTCGCGCGCGCGCTGAAATCCTCCGAGGTCAGGACCACCCGGCTGGCGCGCGGCCTGCCCGCCGGTGGCGACCTCGAATACAGCGATGCGGCTACGCTGTCGAGCGCGATTTCCGGGCGCCGCGACCTGTAACCTTCTCGCTCGCGCCTTAGTTCGTGCCGATCGTCCCGTTGAGGCTGAAGAGTACCAGCGGCACCGTAGCAATGGTACTGCCGTTGACGCTCGCAGTCGCCACCCCGGAGCCGATCTCGTTGGCGAAAGTTCCCGTGCCACCCTCGATGAAATAGGTTCCGCTGAAGGTCTCGGGAACAAACGTCGGCGCGATCGAACAGAGTAGGCCTGCTTCGCCGAAAGCAATCGAATCGCCCTTGGGATTGTTCAGGGTGCCGGTCCCGCTCGCGCCAAAACATTGATTTGTACAGGCTGCATCGATACAGACGAACCCGGCACTGTGATTTATCGTGAGTGTCGCGCTGACTAAAAAGTTGCCGGCTTGGCTAGCCCTCACTCGCCCCGAGAAGGTGGCCGAACACGACGCGCTGGCCGGCGTGCAGTCCGTGGTGAATGACGTGCCGGATCCGATCGCGTTGAATGGATCGACCGTGAGCGCTTCAAGCGGCGCCGCCGCGGCCACGAGTACGCAAGCCATAATCAACATCGAACAAAGCCTGATTGAGCGTTTCATAGCACTCCTCCTATATGACGTGTACGTCGCCTAATCCAATTTGGTTACATTCTAACCCCACCGCGTCAACGTTGATATGAATGAATCCGGCGCGCTACAATTGCGCCGCTCGCTATCGATTCAGAGGAGAGATAGTCGCGATGGATCAGGCGGGAACGATTTCTCCCGCGCCGATTGCGCATCCGGGAACGCTCAAGGTCTGGCTGCAGGCGAGCCGCGCCTTCACGCTCGGCATGCCCTTTATGAGCGTGACCGTCGGCGCTTTCCTCGCGCTCTACGCCGGCGCGCCCTTCTCGCTGATGCGCTATCTGGTCGCCGCCGTCGCCGCGATGCTGCTGCAGGCCGCCGCCAATCTGATTAATGATTACTACGACTTCATCAAGGGCACCGATGGCGATAACTGGGAATCACCTGACGCCTTCGGGCCCGGCCTCGTGATTCAGCAGGGTCTGTTGAGCGCCGAGCAGATCCGCGTCGCAGGACTTGCGACCTTCACCGCCGGCTCGATCCTTGGTCTTGGACTGGCCTGGGTCTGCGGATGGCCGATTCTTATACTCGGCCTGGTCGGCGTTCTGGGCGCCTATTTCTACACCGCCGCACCGCTCAGCCTCGCCTATCGCGGGCTCGGCGATTTCATGGTCTTCGCCCTGATGGGCCCCGGCTACGTGCTCGGCGGCTACTTCGTCCAGATGGGCGCCTTCTCATTGAGCGCCGCTCTGGCCGGCTGCTCGATGGGCTTGCTCTGCTCGAGTCTCCTGCAGGCCAACAATCTCCGCGACATCGAGAACGACCGCGAGCACGGGAAATGGACCGTCGCGGCGCTCGTCGGACGGCGCGCTGCCATCGTCGAGCTGATCATATGCGACGCACTGGCCTATCTGATCGTGCTCGTCGGCATCAGCACGCACCGCTTGCCGTGGCTCTGCCTCGCAGTTGCGATCACCCTCCCCCGCGCGATCGATCAGGTACGCCTGGTCTCGGGTGACGCCGACGCCGAATCGCACAATCGCGCGATGGCACGGTCGGGCCAATTGCAGTTTGAGTTCGGCGCGGTGTTGGTCGCCGCCTTCATCTTCAGCCGCCTGTTTGGCTGGTGAGAAGGCGACGACCGTTTTACTCAACGCGATGAATGCGCCGCCCGCTTGCTCGCCGTCTTGCCGACACGTTGATGGATCCGCGCCAGGTTCGCCGTCAGCGCCTCGAGTTTGTTCCTCCCCTCCTCTGTCGCGTCGCGTCGCTCCTCAGCGGTGAGCGGCGTCCGGCCAGTCTGGCCCAACTGCACCATCGCCAGGTAAGCGTGATAGCCGGCCTGCCGCGTCTGCTCGTCGAGCAGTCCGATCCGTCCGAAAATCTCCTCGAGCCTCTCCTCAACCGTCTGCAGCCTAACCTCGATCTCCTTCTTGGGCATTCGCACCTTGGTCATTATCCCCCCGTTTTGATGTGCATGAATTGACATAACACAACATCAATCATCTTCAATTATCATCCGTAACAAACTGATAGAAACGAATCAACTGAAGGTTATGCCCACGGGTGATGATCTGATTCTTATACCTGTAATCGATGATTATAAAGGCAATAAGTAGCGAATCAACTCTGTGCAGTTCATGCGAGATACAATAGGCCTTAGTTCATCGGTTAAATCGGAATCGCCGATCGCCAAAGCTTTCGACCGCTCGACCAAGGTTGTAGAGTATCCGACGCGGGCAGACCCCTACGCACCGTTAAAAGTTCTGCGATGAGAAAAGTGAAAAAGTGAAGGCTCGATTGCAGAACGATCTCAAGGCCGCGATGAAGTCCGGCGACAAGCCTCGGCTGATGACCATTCGCGGCGTTCTAAGCGAAATCACTCGGCTCGAAAAGGACGTGCGCCGCGAGGCGAACGACGCCGATATCGTGCAAATTGTGAAACGCGAGCGGGCGCGGCGCGAGGAAGCGCTCGAATTCGCGCGCAAGGCGAATCGCGCGGATCTCATCACGCAGAACGAGGCTGAAGCGAAGATTCTCGAAGACTATCTGCCGGCTGCGCTCTCGCCCGTCGAAGTGCAGGCCGCGATTGCGGCGCATATCGCTGCGGGCGTCACCCAGATTGGCCCGCTGATGAAGGCGCTGCGCGATCAGTTCGGCGCCGGTCTCGACGGCAAAATCGCCAGCGACCTCGTCAAGCAGGCGCTCGCCACCAAATAAATGGAGAGACTTGTGCCCAACATCCAACCATTCAAGATCGAAGTCTCCGACGCCGTGCTCAAAGACCTGCGCGAGCGGCTCGAGCGCACCCGCTTTCCCGACGAAGTGCCCGACACCGGATGGGAGTATGGAACCAACCTTGCTTACATGGAGGAGCTGGTCGAGTACTGGCGCACCAAATACGACTGGCGGCGGCACGAGGCCGCACTCAACCGCTTCGATCATTTCAAGACGAATCTTGGCGGGCTCGATTTGCACTTCATCCACGCCAAGGGGCGCGGTCCAAACCCCAAGCCCCTGCTGCTCTCGCACGGCTGGCCGGGGACGATCTACGAATTTATGGAGATCATCCCGATGCTCACCAACCCGGGTGCGCACGGCGCCGATCCAGCGCACTCTTTCGACGTCGTCGCGCCTTCGCTCCCCGGCTATGGCTTCAGCGGCCATCCGCAGGTTCGCGCCACGAACATCCAGGCGATCGCTGATATGTTCCATTGGCTGATGACCGCGACCCTCGGCTATTCGCGCTACTGCGCACAGGGTGGCGACTGGGGTTCGGCGATAACCTCGCGGCTGGGTGAGGTCCACGGCGACTCGCTCTACGGCATCCACGTTAATTTGCTCTTTGTTGGTGGCCGCACCAAGCGTGAGGGCGAGCTCAGCAGCGAGGAGAAGGTCTTCCTCGCCGATCTCGATCACTTCCGCCGCGAGGAGACCGGCTATCAGCAGATTCAGGGGACCAAGCCGCAGACCCTCGCCTACGGGCTCAACGATTCACCCGCCGGGCTGGCCGCCTGGATCGTCGAGAAGTTCCGCACCTGGAGCGATTGCGGCGGCGACCTCAACCGCCGCTTCACGAAAGATCAGCTTCTGACCAACGTGATGATCTACTGGATCACACAGACGATTAATTCCTCGATCCGCCTGTATTACGAATCGCGGCATCATCCGTGGCGGCCCGACCCAGCCAAACGGATCGAAACGCCGACTGCGGCCGCGCTTTTTCCGGGTGAAATCCTCAAGCCGCCGCGCCAATGGGCCGAGGAGGCTTTCAATATCCAGCGCTGGACGGTGATGCCGCGCGGCGGCCATTTCGCGGCGATGGAAGAGCCGCGACTGCTGGCCGACGACATCCGAGCTTTCTTCTGGAGATAAATCGGGTCTTGATTACGGCTCCGCCATCGCAACGCATCGAGCGCCCGCCTGCCGCTGGTAGTTGGCGGAGCTAAAACCCGCCACACCATCGGCGGCCTTTGATCACTTGACATCTGATGATTGATGCTTGATGATCGGTGGATGCGTACCACTCTGGATATCGATGACGACGTTCTGGACAGCGCGAAAGAACTCGCCGCGATGCGCGGCACTACCGCCGGGCGGGTGCTTTCCGAACTGGCGCGCAGTGCACTGGCCCCGCGCGACCCCGCGGGGCGCAAACGCAATGGCGTCCCGCTTTTGCCGCCGCGGCGCGGGGCGCGGCTGGTCTCGCCGGAGATCGTCAACCGTCTTCGCGACGAAGTCTTAGCCCGCACGTGATCGCGCTCCTCGACGTGAATCTCCTGGTTGCGCTGTTTGATCCGTCCCACCTGCACCACGATGCTGCGCATGCCTGGTTCGGACGCAGTCGACGCCATCGCTGGGCCACGTGCGCGCTCACCGAGAACGGGCTGGTTCGTGTGTTGTCCAATCCGGCCTACACCGGCCGGCGCACAACGGTCGCTGATGCGGCCGCGCGTCTACATGCTTTTTGTTCGGCTCCTGAACACGTTTTCTGGGCCGATTCCGTCAGCTTGCGCGAGCCCGAACGCTTCCACTGGAATCGCGTGCAGGGCCATCGCCAACTGACTGACGTCTATCTTCTCGCCCTGGCAGTATCCAATCAGGGTCGGCTGGCGACGTTCGACGCTACGATCTCGCTCAAAGCGGTTGAAGACGCTGCCGAGCAGAACCTTGAGCTTCTCGCAGCCTGACTCCTCACGAAGACCGCCTATAGCGTCCGCCTGCTTCGCGAACTAATCCGCAACAACAGGCAATCCCGATGACCGATTTACCCGAATACGTACGCAGGAATCGGGTGTACTGGGACGCGCTGGCGCAGGACTATGTTGGGGCCGGCGAGAGATCCTGGGCCCAAGCCGCTCCGACCTGGGGTATATGGGGGATTCCGGAGGCCGAGGTTCGCATGCTGCCCGACGATCTCGCAAGCAAAGATGCGATCGAGCTCGGCTGCGGAACTGCATATATCTCGGCCTGGATGCATCGCCGCGGCGCGCGCGTGGTCGGAATCGACAACTCGGAGTCACAGCTTGCCACGGCGCGCCGGCTGCAGCGCATTCACGCTCTCAACTTCCCGCTCCTCCATGGCAACGCCGAGACGGTGCCTTATCCGGCCGCGAGCTTCGATTTCGCCATCTCGGAATATGGGGCCTGCCTGTGGGCGGATCCGGAACGCTGGATTCCGGAGGCCGCGCGCCTGCTGCGTGCGGAGGGTCGATTGGTCTTTCTGACGAACTCGTTCCTGATGACCCTGTGCGCGGAGGCCGAGGACAGTCTGCCGACGACGGAGCGGTTGCAACGTCCGGCGTTCGGGATGAAGCGGGTCGAATGGGGCGGCGATGAAAGTGTCGAGTTTCATCTCTCACACGGCGACTGGATACGGCTGCTGCGGAGTTCGGGCTTCGAAATCGAGGAGCTGCTCGAGCTCCGTCCCTCGGCGCAAGCCACGACGCGCTATCCTCACGTCACCCTCGAATGGGCGCGTCAGTGGCCAAGCGAAGAGGTTTGGAAGGTGCGCAAACGGAAATGAATCACGGGCCGTAGGGACTCGAGTTTGGAGTCCCTGACGGATAACCCGGATAGGGGTTATAGGGTGCGCCACCGAACGTGCCCGGCGGTCCGAAGCCCGGCCCTCCGAAGCCCGGCGATCCTGACGACCCGGAACCAAGCGAGATCATCCCACCCGAGGCAATCGCGAGTCCCAGTCCCAACCCCATAATTAGCAGCGGGCTCAGCGAGCTCATCGATGCGCCGTTTCCGGCGGGTCCGTTGCCCTGGGATTGTGCGTACTGCTGCAAGTCGTTCTGATGCTGGAGGTAGCTGCTCGCGCCCGGCATATTGTCAGCCGGATCGGGCGAGTTGTCGGCGACTGCAGCGCTGCTGGAGCTCGTATTCGCGGCCATGCCAGAGTCATTGGCCGTAAGCAGGCTCGGATTCACGCTGATGCGGTTATCCACTATCACCGTCGAATCCTTCAGGTACGTGCGCGTCTTGCTGACGGCGTCGCTTTTGCCGAAGTCCGTGCCGGTGAAGCCGTAGAGCACCACTTCACGGCCCCCGCTGGGACCCTTTAGGACCTGCGCCCCGACTAGCGGAAGCCGGTGTTGGGTGAGATATTCGGTCAGGGCCCGGCTGGTGGACTGATCCTTGATATAGCGGTTGGTGTTGATAGACGCGCTCGCGCCACTGGCTCCCGGGGCGCTGCCCGTATAATCGGAAGAAGCTGACGGATTATTCGCGACGGGCGCAGCGGTTGTACTCGCCGCGGGATAAGGCGCGGCGCTTTGGGCGCAAGCTTGGCCTAGCGCAATCGTAACCGCCAACGAAACTCCCAGCGCGATGCGGGCACGTCGCATGAGACAATGATACTCCATTACAGTCGCGGGTAGAAACCTCCATGATTTTTGACGCTCAGCAGGGCCGGCCGCTTCATTTGTGCTATTGTGCGGGCCAATCCGGATCTTTGCGAACGGGGATTCGCTATGGAAGGCGCGCGTCATTATCGTTCTGAGTGCTGGCGAGGGGTCACCGCCCTGCTCGCGATCGCAACGATTTGCACGGGATGCTCGACGCCCGGCAAGGTGCCGATGCAGGTCGACATCACGCAACTCGGTCCGTACGCCAATGCCGCCAGATCGCCCGATTGTACGATGCCGGTGCTGAGCACGATGCCGTTAACCACGTACAAGGAGGTCGCGATCGTCGAGGCCTGGTCCGATCTTCAGGACGATCAAGCCGACGTGCTGCCGGCTTTGCGGCGCAAGGCGTGCGAGACCGGCGCCGACGCCCTGGTGGTGATCACCAGCCAGCATCAGGACATCAAGCACTTCCTCTACCAGGCGAGTCCGAATGAAACCTTGACCGAGACCACGCAGCAGAACGTCTATGCCGGACAGGGCGAATACATCAAAGAGGCCGAACACACGCGGCGAATCGGCGAGCCGGGCCACAACGGCTACTACCTTGAAGGGATCGCGATCAATTACACGATCGAGACCGGCAAGCAGTCCGCTGATCCGGATCCGGCGATCGGCTCCCGTCCCAACAGTTGAAGCGCCACCGGTGTGCTTTGCGTCTAACTCAGTTAGTTGGTCGTAGGCGCTGACGCTGCGGGATTCGCGAAGCGCAGCAACTCAACCAGTTCCATGCGCGGGCCGCTTGCGCCGCCCTCGAAGACCTCGGTCTTGACCAACCCGACGTTGGGCGCATACCAGTCGCGATAAAGCAATTTCGAGTCTTTCTTGCTCTTCGCGAATGAACCGCCCTCGTAGATCGCCATCGTGTCAATCCGCATACACCCACTGAACTTGCCCGCGGGAACCGTGACATCGGTCGGGTCGAAGACGGTGTGATGGACCTGATTGATGATGAAAGCGCCTTCGATGTGGCCGAAGGGGAAAATCGTACTGTTCCAGGAAACGTCCGGAACCATCCGCGCGGGCATGAACTCACCCTCTTCTGAACGGCCCCAGGCCGGCGTCTGAATATCGTCCTTGACGGTTTCGAGGCCCGAAAGCCGCGAGAGATAGCCATCCTTGGTCACATATACGATCGGGCGTGAGCCGCCGCGTTCGAGGTTGTAGAACTCCTCGACCACCTGTCCCGTAACGTTGAGCGACGGAACGTATTTGACGCCGAGTACCTTGTCGGTGATCACGTAGGTTGATTTCTGGCTCTTGCTTTCGATGCGATAAGTCCAGGTTGCATCCGGCGTCAGCGGGAAGAAGGCGCCAGCGAGGGCTGGATTGTACTGCGCGGTACTGTGTTGGCATCCGCTGAGTAGCCCCAGCCAGAGCCCGCAAGTAATCGCGAACATTGCCGTGCGACCCACCGCCGGCTTCATCTCTAATCGGTTCGGTTTTGGCATTTTCCGGCTCATCCCCAAGCTCATCCATTAAAGCTAGTCATTATTAAACCCAACCGCTATCGCAAGATTGTGGTTCCCGACCACGAAGCTCTTGTGCGTAAACGAAAGCACAACGGCGGACGCGAAGGGCCACGTCCGCCGTCAACTCATCGAAGCCGAGGACTTTTTCAGGACACCGCCGCCCTTAACTCTCTTTCACGGATCATCGCCTTGCCGCCAAAGACGAACTTCGGTCGCGCCCATGACAGGTAGCAGGGCAGCACAATACAGCCGGCAATCATATTGGTGCCCATCAGGAAGATCAGCAGTGTGCTCATCTGGCTGTGGAAGAGCAGTGGCGAGAAGATCCAAGGGAAGATGCCGCCAATCATGACCAGGAAGGTATTAAAGACCGCGACGCCGGTGGTGCTGAGCGCCAGGACGATCGCGTCGTCGACCTCCATGCCGCTCATCACTTCGTCACGGATGCGCGAGACCGTGTAAATGCCGTAATCGACGCCGAGACCGATACCGAGCGAAATGACGGGAATCGTATCGATCGTCAGGCCGATCCCGCGCAAATCCATGTAGATAAACGCGCCGAAATTGGCGAGCACGCAGGCGAGCAGGAACATGATTCCAGCTACGAACGAACGGAAGGCACCGACGCAGAAGAGCCAGACGACGCCAAGCACGAAGGTGATGTTAAGAAAGTCCAGAGTTTTGAGGACATCGTTGGCCGCGAGATAAAGCCCGGCGATACCAGCGAGGTACTTGACCTGAACGCGTGGTTTTTTGGGATCGGCGGGATTGAGAACCGGGTCCGTCTTCACCCGTTCGTTGACGAATTGCGTAATCTCGTCGCGGACATTGTTCAACGTGTCGTAGGTGTGGTCCCTGAGCAGAACGCGGATACAGGTATCGTCGCTCAGACGATTCGAGATAAAGCGCTCGAGCTCGCCCGGCGCCGAGCCGTTCAGATAGAGAAACCAGAGATTGCCCGACATCTCCATCGAATCGGGAATCTGGAGATATTTCGGGTAGGCGTAATGGAACCGCTCGTTGAAGGGCTTCGAGATGGCCGAGGTGAAAGACACGACCTGGGCGACTTTCGGATCCTTGACAAAAAGAAACGTCCGCAGGTCGTCCACGATCCTGAGAACTGGCGGGCTCAACACCGAGACGTTATCCGGATAAGCGGGCGTTTGCAGAATGACCCAGCCTTCCTCGAGCGGGAATTTATCGCCAACCGCGGCAATATCCTGATTGACTTTCGAGTAAGGCTTATACAGCGGCGTTCCGGCGGTTGAATAGCCGATCTTACTTTTGGCGCCTGCCACCACGCCATAAACCAGAAACAGGGCGGAGCCGCCGAGCAGAACGACCCGCAGCGCGCCGGGACGGGTGGGCACATGCACCAGCCAGTCGAGCGCGCCGCTCATGGTCGCACCGACACTGTGCTCGCCCGCGGCTCTCTTGCGCCTGTGCTTGATTTCAGGAATGGCCAAATAGCTCATCAGGATCGGCTGGAAGATGAAGACCATCGTCAAGCTGCCGGCGAGCCATACCGTGCCGGCCAGAGCAATGTGCTGGAGCACCGGGATGCCGCCGAAGGAAATAAAGACGATGCCGCTGATGTCGGCCATGATCGAAAGGAAGCCCGGCGGCAGCATGTAGTCGGTTGTTGCCGAGCAGGCAGCAAACTTGTCGCCGAGCCGATCAAGTTCGTCGTGATAACGACCCTGCCACTGGATGCCGTGGCTCATGTCGCGGGCAGTCAGGATGAACGGAATGACCAGCATCACCGGGTCGAAGTCGTAGCCCATCAGACCGACGAAGCCGAGGCCCCAAATCGCCGAGAGCGTACCGGTCACGATCGGCGCCCACCAGCGGCTGCGCTGACCGCCGGTGAGGTACAAGATC
The DNA here is from genome assembly GCA_035308025.1 of Candidatus Binataceae bacterium. NCBI lineage: Bacteria > Candidatus Binatota > Binatia (SeqCode) > Binatales (SeqCode) > Binataceae (SeqCode) > Binataceae bacterium (SeqCode). Next base: position 10,432 of record DATGHL010000048.1, on the reverse strand, counting down.
AGGATCATGATGCCGACCGCGATCAGGAAAAGGACGTTGACCACCGGCTCGTAGTAATAGCCGTAACCGCGGATGATCGGTTCGCCGGCTACGTAAATCTTGTTGTTCGCATCCTGATACTTCTTGACGATGTCCTGGACCTGGTAAAACAACTGGCGATAGTCGAGTCCGCGTTCATTAAAGGACGCCGCGACCAGCGCGCTCTTGAGGTCCGGATTGACCAGTTGCGAGATCGTTGATTGATTCGCCTGAACCTTGCGCTTGAGGTCCTGGATTCCCGCTTCATTGGGCGGAATCTTGGGAAACATGAAGGGCTTGATCAGCATCGAGCCCGGCGAGGCCTCGGCGTAGCTCACGCGGTACGAGGCCAGCGAAAGGACCTGGTTGTGATCAACGCCCGGGAGCTTATCGACAGCGGCCTGGATGTCGTTGATTTTCTGCAGCGTGTCCTTGTTGAAAATGTCGCCGTGCTGAACCTGGATCATCACCGACAAGGTCTGCGCGCCGCCATATTTGTGCCACTCGTTGTAGAGCTGGACGTTCGGATGATAACTCGGGAAAAAGTCATCGAATCTGGTCTGAATGTTGACCTGGGTGCAGTAATAAAGGGCGACCGCACTGATCAAGAGCAGTAGGCCGCCGATGATTGCCCGGAAGCGGAGAACGAAATCTCCGATCTTGAAGGACCCCAGATTTACTGAGCTGCTTGCCATTTTTCGCCCGCATCATCCGTGATGAGAATTGTGCCGTTCGAACCGACCATCACACCTTCATTGCCCGCTAGCGCGATGTCGGTGAGATCGTTGAACGTATTGCGTTGATCTTCCTGCCACTGCCCGCTCGGCGACTCGGTGAAAACCCGTCCACCCGTGCCCAGCGCCCAGATTTTCTTGCCGTCCGCGGTGGTGGCAAGGGCGTAGATGCCGATGTCAGCGGGCAGCGCCCCTTTCTTCCAGGTTTTGCCGCCGTCGTCGCTGGTGGACAATTCTCCGGAGAGTCCGGCGGCGAGGGCGTGCTGCGGATCAATAAAAGTGATCGAAAAGAACGGCCCGATAGTAAAGTCCTCGATATTACCGCCGGTTACGATCTTCCAGGTCTGGCCGCCATCGGTGGAATTTAGGACGGTTGAGAATTCACCCGCAATCCAGCCAGTGTTTTTATCGGTGAAAGTGACGTCAAAGAGGGTCATCAACTTGGGAGACTTTTCAGTCTGCCAATGGTCGCCGCCATCGGTGGTGCGGACGATGATGCCGTCGGCACCCACCGCGACGGCGTTCTGCGCATCGATCAGGTACACCTTCATCAGATTTTTGGTGGTGCCGCTGTCGAGGGCTTTCCAGGTTTCGCCGCCGTCGGTCGAGCGCAGGACAGTACCGAGCTCGCCTACAATAAGGGCGGTCTTGCCATCCGGCGCGAAACGGATCGAATAGAGGTCGCGGTCTTGAAAGAGTTCGTTGCCATCGCGCTCGTGCAGGGTTTGGTGAGTCCAGGTTTGACCCTTGTCGGTGGAGACCAGCAACCCGGCTTTGGCGCCGACCACAAAGATCGCGCCGTCCGGCCGGATGGCCGTCCCATACAGATGCATCCAACGCGGCGCACCTGTGAGCTTCTGCCCCTCGAGCGCGGCGTGCGCGCACAGCACGCCGACGACCATCGTCAGCGCGCAGGCGAGCGCCAGCGTCCAGAATTTCTTGCTTACCCAGCGATGATCATTCAAGACCGAACCCCATCCGCTTTAACTTGTATGAAACGGCCGCATCGGACATGCCTAGCACCAGTTTCAGCTTCGATTTAACCGGCGTTCCGGCTCTTCCGCAGGTTCATGTCCGGCCCCGGCCGGAATGAGCCTCCCCGAATCCTGCCCCAAGTCAGCCATCGACTACATCACGTTCGGCGCGGCTGTCAAGAGAAAGTTACGCCGAGATTTGGTAGAACGGACGATTGAGATTCATTCCATGGTCGGTAAGGCCAAACGCGCCCTAAGCAAAACGCGGAAACGGTGTCGATGATGAAGAATATCGCGGTCTGCCTGACGTTTGACTTCGACGCGATGTCGGTATGGATCGGGACGTTTCACGCGCGTTCGCCGAGCGCGCTGTCGCGCGGCGAGTTCGGCAAAATCGGGGCTGAGCGGCTGCTCGGCCTTTTGCGCGAGCGCGGATTGCCTTCGACCTGGTTCATCCCCGGCCACACCGCCGACGCCTTCCCGCAGACCACTGCGGCAATCGCGGCGGCCGGCCATGAGGTCGGCCATCACGGATATTTTCACGATCGCGCAAAAACCCAGCAGGACGAAGCCCGTGACTTTGAGCGGGCGATTGCCTCGCTCCGGCGCATCACCGGGCGCGCGCCCGTGGGCTATCGCTCGCCCGCGGCTGGATTGTTGCCGAGCACCCTCGAACGTCTGCTCGAGAAGGGCTTTCTCTACGACAGCAGCATGATGGGAAACGATTTTTTACCCTACTACTGCCGCGTTGGGGATCACGCGCCGGTTGACGGGCCCTACGTCTGGGGCCGCGAGACCGAGCTCGTCGAGTTACCCTTCACGTGGGGCCTCGACGACTTTCCCATCTTCGAGTACGTGGCGGCCCGCAACGGCACGAATCCCGGATTGGCGGCACCGTCACGCGTTTATGAAATCTGGGCGGGTGACTTCGACTATCTGTACGAGCGCCTGGGCGAGGGAGTTTATATCCTGACGATGCATCCGCAGACCATCGGCCGGGGCCATCGGCTGCTGATGCTTGAGCGGCTGCTCGATCACATCAGCGGGCGCGCGGGCGTCGTCTTCAAGACGATGAGCGAAGTCGCGCAGATGTTCCTTCGCGACCATCCGAGAAGCAAGTGAGCGAATTTCCGAACGTGCACGACCACGCGGCCGCTCATCCATCAAAGTCGCAGCAATCCAAATTCGTCGTCGATACGAATACGTCGCTAAACCACAAGAAATCGATCTGGCGGCGGGTTATCGTGGATGCAGTGAACGCGGTTGACTGTGAGACGCCTGGTGGCATCGCGCCCCCGGGCGTCTTTTTTTGTGCGCTTGCACTCATGCAACGTGCAGGACGATTTTGCCGAAGTGCTCGCTCGCCTGCATCATGCGATGGCCCTCGGCGGCGGCCGCGAGCGGCAGGACCTGATGGATGGGCGGGCGGAGCCGTCCCGCGATTAACGCCTCGCCGAAGCGCGCGAGAAAGGCGTCAACGATCGCGGCCTTCTCGGCCACCGGACGCGTGCGCAGGGTCGAGCCGATGATCCGCAGATGGCGGCGCAGGACTGGAGTGAGCTCGATCTCGGTCTTTGCCCCTTTCATCAGGCCGATCAGAATCAACCGCCCGCCGTGGGCAAGGGCGTCGAGGTTTTGCGCCAGATAAGCCGCGCCAATACTGTCGAGGATGACGTCGACGCCGCGCTCGTTGGTGGCGGCCTTGACCTGCGGCGCGAAGGGTCCGGAATTATAATTGATTGCGAGATCGGCGCCGAAGCGGAGGCATTGCTCGCATTTGGCGTCGGAACCCGCGGTGACGATCGCGCGCGCTCCCGCTTCGCGCAGTAATTGAATCGCGGCCGTGCCGACGCCGCCGCCGCCGCCGTGAATCAGCACGTGATCGCCGCGGCGGACCTCAGCCAGCATGAAAAGATTCAGAAAGGCGGTGAGAAAAACTTCAGGTAACGCGGCCGCCTCGGCATCGCTGAGCGAGTCCGGCACGTGCATCGCGGAACCGTGATGGACGACCGCCAACTCGGCGTAGCCGCCGCCCGCCAGTAAGGCCATAGCGCGATCGCCGACGCGCCAGCCGCTGACCTCTGCGCCGACCCCGACGACTTCGCCGGCGCATTCGAGACCAAGGATCGGCGAGGCCCCGGGTGGCGGCGGATAAAAGCCCTGCCGCTGCATCACGTCGGCGCGATTCAGGGCGGCGTGAGTCACCTTGATCAGCAGGTCAGCGGGACCAGCGACGGGCTCGGGAGCGTCGCCGAGTTTGAGAACGTTTTCGTCGCCGGGCTGATCGATAAGAATCGCTTTCATAGGCGGAAACCTTGGGTCGGGTAACAGACCTGACGAATGTACCATGTCAGACCTTCGCACAGATTTACTTTGCGGAGGGAAGCTTTTCATCCCTGAGTTCCGGTTTGCCGCGCGTTTGCTTCCGGACTTTTCGGCAGCCTTTCCTGTTGGGCGCCATGAGCGGCGCGGTCAACTTTTCGTATAGTCCGAAAAGGTACTCGACCCGATGACGATCGCTGTCGAAGGGCTGCGAGCGGTAACAACGTTCGACCGCGCGATCCAGTTCGGCGTGGGCTTTGACGAGCGCCGGCGGCATCGCGAGCGGGTCGTAAAGGTCGGCGAGCGTCGCGCCCGGAAAGGCTTTGCGCGTATCGAGCACCGCCTGCGCGGCGGCTTCCACCGCGGCGCGCAGTCCGTCGCTCGGAGCTTCGGGCCACGGATAGTTGTTGTAAACGATCTGACTCGAATACTGATAATCGCTCTTCATTCGACCGCAGACCTGGCGCATCCAAGCCATGTGCATTCGTGAGGCCAAAACGCCCAAGTGGTAGAGCGTTGCTTCTGGGATGATGAGTGCGCTGCCGTTGGCGATAACACTGGGGCTCATGAAGCCGACCGGCATGTATGGCCGCGTCTCCGAAGACACCTTGGGAATTAGCAGGTAAGGCGTGTCGGGTTGCCGAATCTCGCCAAACAGTTGCGGGGTTGCCGCAAGGCGCCGGGTTTCCGCGCGTCCGCTGTCAAGGCGCGCCTCTCGCACTGCGTCTATACGTCTTCGCACGCTAGGACTGGCGCGAAGGATCGCAGGCTCAGCGTCGACCAGCCACAAGCACCATCGTTGTGTGCCGTTGAGAAACTCCTCGCTGCCAACAAAACGTCGGATGCAAGGAGCAATAGCGAGACTCTCCGTCAAAAGTCTCGCGCGAGATTCCGCATCGAGGATAAGGTTGCCCAGCCCTTTGTCCGTCTTTCGCCGGTCGTTCGCCATGCTCCCGTAACTAATTGCGGGACCGCTACTTACCTGGCTTCCACGCTTCAGGATTAGAGTGTCGGGCGCGTCCGCGAGATAGGGATTGATGTTCTTCGCAGGAAAAGCGACTGGCTCGCCTTTCAGGTCGTGGTAGTCGAAGAGAGTTCGCGACGCTGCTGCAAAAGACGAAAAGCCGATAATCACGACGTGCACATGAGCATTGCCGCGGGCTTCGCTCTGCCATGCAAAAGTGCGATGAGCAAAATGTATTTCCAGGTGAAATCGCTTGAAAAGCTCGTCCCAGAGGATACCGACCTGTTCGCCCTGCGTTATTGAGTTCGTGGAGACGAACGCCACTTTGATTCGCGTTCCCTTGACGTAATCGCCAGCCTTTACGTACCAGGCGCATACATAGTCTAGAACGCCCGCTCCACTTACGTTACTAAAAATCAGCTTCATGTCGCTCTTTTGTCCGTCCGTCTGCTCCTTTTTTCCCACAAACGGCGGGTTGCCGAGCACATAACTGCATCGTTCGGGCGGGAGGATTTTCTTCCAATCGCGGCGGAGCGCATTGTCGCAGACGATCGTCGGCGATTTCCTGAGCGGCAGCCGCACGAAGTACTGCCGAAAGCTTCCGACAGCCAGATATTCATTTGATGGTCCATCAGCCACATCGCGACTTCCGCGATGCGCGCGGGCCACTCGCTGATCTCGATGCCGTAAAAGGCGTCTACATCGATGCGGGAGGGATGCTGGATTCCATCTAGTTCCCGCTGCGTGCCGTAGAGCAGCTTCAAGATTTCGATTTCCAGCAAACGCAATTCGCGGTAAGTGATTACCAGGAAATTGCCGCAGCCGCACGCTGGGTCGAGAAAGCGCAGCCGCGCGATCTTCTGGTGGAAACGTTTCAGTTCCGCCTTGCTGTTCTTGACGCGTTCGAATTCAGCGTGCAGATCGTCGAGGAACAGCGAGCGGATGACCTTGAGTATGTCGCGCTCGCTGGTGTAGTGTCCGCCAATTTGCCGCCGCTTCTTCGGCTCCATCACCGCCTGAAACAGCGAACCGAAAATCGCCGGCGAGATGCGCGACCAGTCGAAATGTGTGCAAGCAATCAGGGCTTTCCGCGTGTCGCTATTGAAATCAGCAAAACCCAGATTTTCAGCAAAGAGCTCCCCGTTAACCCATCGGAAGGAAGCGAGGTCTTCGTCGAGGTTTTTCTGCCGCTGTTCCGGCGGCGTATTCAAGACGTCGAAAAGGCGCGCAAGGTGCGGACCGAGGTCCGAGCCATCCTCGGCAGCGCGGTTCTTTAGATAAAGCGTGAACGATTCGCGCTCAAAAATCCCCGTGTCCTGGCCGAAGAGGCAAAAGAGGATGCGTACGAGGAAGCGTTCGAGGCGATGGCCGGAGTAGCCGCCGGCTTCGAGCGTGTCGTGCAGATTGCCCAGGATCTCGACCGCGCGCAGGTTGATCGGGTCTTGATCCGCGAACTTGTGCTGCTGGTAACCTGCGAGGAACGCGAAGGAACGAATGTGCTGGTGAAAGTCGGCCAGCGGAAATTCGAGCCGCGCGGCGCTTTGCTCGCCAGGCTCGAGATCGTGCAGCGTGAGGCGCGCGAAATCCGAAACGATTACGTAGCGCGGACTTTCATCGGCGCGCCCCTCGCGCGCAAGGTCTTGGATATAACGGAACGCCTGCGACTCCGCCCGACCGAGGTCTTTGCCGAAGCTCTTGTGCTCGACCAGCACGACCGCGGGCCAGAACAGATCGATGAAGCCGAAGTCGCCGGAGATTTTCCTGACCGGCTCCTCAAAGCTGGCGACTGTGCGGCGGCGGATGCCGAAAACATTGAAGAATTCGTTCCAGAAGGTCTGCTTTTCAGCCTGTTCACGCTTCGCTCCGGTCCATTCCTTTGAAAAGCGAATCGCGCGATCACGGATTTCATTCCAGGAAAGCGGCATCGGCGGATGATAGCAAAAAGCCGCCGCTGATTGAGCCGAGGATTCTTGATCGGAAAGGCACGAGCCCGAGTCATTGAGAGGCAGAGAGCCAAAAAGGAAGGCCCGCGCGGGCGAGCCTTCTTTGCGAATCGCAAGAGTTGCGCGGTCAGTACTTGTCGATGATCGAGACGCCGACGTTCTGGAACGTGGTCATCTCTTCGAGGACCCGGTTGGCGCCGTCCAGGCTGACGGTCTCGGTAATCATGGATTTGGGATCGAGCTTCTTTGCGTTGACCATCTGGAGCATGCCCGGATAGTGCGACGCCGGCATCCCGAGCGACGCGATGAGCTGCAACTCCATCACGACCATGCGGTCGATCGGCAACGAAACCTCGCCCTTTTCGGCTTGCGTCGTGAGTCCGATCTGGAGCGCGCGGCCCTGTTTGCGCAGACTCATGATTGAGTTGCGGCAGGTGGTGGCGATGCCCAGCGCGTCCACCGAGACGTGCGCGCCGCCCTTGGTGATGTCGAAGATCGCGGCGGCCGGGTCTTCATTGCGCTTCGCGTTGACGATATGTTGCGCGCCGACCTTTTTGGCCAGCTCGAGCTTGCGGTCATCAAGATCGACTGCGATGACATTGGCGCCGATCGCGGCGGCGATGTGGATCGCCGAGAGGCCGATACCGCCACAGCCGTGAACCGCAACCCATTCGCCGGGGCGGACCTGCGCGCGATCAACGATCCCGTGGTAGGAGGTCATGAAGCGGCAGCCCATCGACGCGCCTTCGAGGAAGCCGACATCGTCCGGCATCGGCACGAGGTTGAGATCGGCGTTGGGTACGCCGACGTAACGGCCATAGCCGCCCCAATAGGAGAAGCCCGGGAGCTGCGGATTCGCGCAGACGTGCGACTGACCGTTGCGGCAATACTCGCAGATGCCGTCGCCCTGGCTGAAGGGCACCAGCACGCGGTCACCCTTTTTGAAATTCTTGATGCTCTTGCTGACTTCCTCGACGACGCCGCAGAATTCATGGCCCATCACCAGCGGCAGCGCCGGCGCGAGCCCCACCCAGGTCCAGTCACCCGACCAGGCGTGCCAATCCGATCGGCAGACGCCCTCAGCCTCGGCCCGCAGGATAACCCCATCGGGAGGGCACTTAGGATCGGGGACTTCCTTGACGACCAGCGGTTTGCGCACCGCCTCCATTACTGCTGCTCTCATGACGCGTCTCCTTGGGCTTTTTCGACTTTTTTACTTTTTCACCGGTTTTGCGTTTAGCCGTCGTGGCAACCCGGTTTATCGCGAAACCGATCCTTTCATATAGCGCCTTCCTGCGGTGAGGGGCAAATACCTCGCATCGGCGGGTGCTGTCAGTTTAGGCAATGATTGACTTGACGCACAATTCAGTTTCGCATAGGCTCGGCTCAACCATGACGGTTAGCGCTTCTTGGCCCGTTTCTGTTCCGCGATCCGACGGTCAACTTCGGTCTTCGGAACGCTGACGATTTTGCGAAGCGCGACTTTCATCTTGTTGAGACCGTAGGGTTTTTTCATAGGAGAATCCGCCTGTATGGCTAACGATGATCAAAATGCGGGGAATCCGAGTGCTGGTACGGGGCAGGGAACTCAACAGCAAGACGCGCAAGCGGCCAAGCCGGTGGTAGTTGTGGTGCCCGTTGCTCCCGCTCCTCCACAGATCCTGCAACAGCGAGGCGGTAGCAGTGAACCGAGCCAGCCTTCACAACATCCTTCTCGCGATGTCAACCCACGACCAAACATCGCCATCAAGAGCAACCAAGCTGGAAACCTGAAAAAACTGAGATAGAACCCGCGCAACCAATCCTGCTGCCAAAAATGCTGCTGCGGAGAGTAACAAACGTTGACCGGACAACAGGAGCGTTCCCTTTTGCTCAGCTAAAGAATTTTGGGATTTGCGCACTCCGTGCCAACAGCGGATATGAAAGCGCTTCAATTCGTCTCCATTGATTAGCGCGCTTTTCTCGAACCAATCGGCATCACTTGGACACTCCCAATCTTGGCGCGCACGCAAGGCCCGGTATCCTTGAAGCGCCGCGAATAAAGCGCAAAGGCCGCCCGCCACGCTAAGCCCTAGACTCAACGTGGCGGATACACCACCCCCACGAAGGGGATTGAGAAGAAAGGCCAGGACCGCAGTGGACCAGCCGAGGATCATTGCAGCTTTGGAGTCAATTTGGCTGCTGCGCTGCTGTACTTCCGCCATTAACAATTTGGCCGAAGGATGCCAGTTCATTAGTTACCTCACTTCCTTCGTATGAATAAACAAGCTCTTTTACCTCTTCACTGGAAAGGTCCTTCTGTTGCACAATAAACGCAGTCATTTGATAAAACTCCGGTTGCTAATTCACTGGGCTCTTACTGGTTCCGGTTAATTCCTTCCAAGTCAGCCGCCGACCATCAGCCTGCGCACAGGCCAACGCGAAGCGCGCACCATCGCTCAGTTTTCGATTGTTGTAGCGGAAAGTCGCGTCGTCCAAATAGCGGTCAACTTGCCACGGCATCACAAAGTGATGCGTACCATAAACCGTCCGCTTGAATAGGCTCCAGAAGTTCTCAATGCCGTTGGTATGCACCCGGCCGCGCACGAACTCTTCGGCATGATTGATTACTTCGTGCGCGTATTCATCTTCGAGTCCGAAACGAAACGCGCCTGCGGCATCGGTAAAAAGGTCCGAACCGCTCTCTACGTTCTTGCGGATCAACGGATGGAGGGTTTGGCCGCTCTCGTCGCTTACGGTCGCCGCGCGTACCTCGCCATGACGGGAAAGCAGCCCGAATACAATCGCCTTCCCGGCGAAGCCCGTACCACGATGCAGCCGTTTGCTGGCGTGTTTGTTCTTCTCTTTTCCGCCGACGCCGGTGGTATCGGCCTCTACCTCGCCGGACAGTGGGGTCTCGAAACTCCCATTTTTCAGCGCGGCGCGGATGCGATGCAGCATAAACCACGCGGTTTTCTGGCAGACGCCGATCGCAGCCGCGAGGCCGTGCGAGCTATATCCTTTCTTTGACGCGGTGAGTATCCAGACCGCCGGAAGCCACTTATCTAAACCGAGCGGCGAATCCTCAAAAATGCTACCAACCTTGACTGAGAATTGCTTCTTGCAAGATTTGCAGCGCCACAGGCTACGCGTCTTGATGAACCAATGGTCCTTACTGGCGCATCCTTTACGCGGGCACGTGACGCCGTCCGGCCAGCGCGCAGCGGCCAGAAAATCGCGACATATAATCGGATCGGCAAAGTAGCGAACTGCATCAAGTAAAGTCTTTGGAACCCCTGTTTTCATAGAGCAAATCTTAACAGTTTTTGTGCGTCAAGTTAATCATTGCCTTAGTTTGGAAGAACATACTTGACTCATCAGACTTAGACTGTCAAGCTTTCGCCCATGCTTACGAACGAGGGGCCGCCGCGCGTCCTTTTGCGGATTGGCCTCGATTCTGGAATCTCTACGACATGATTCAGTTCATGGCGTGGCAGT